>CALEJY010000193.1 GCA_937898445.1 uncultured Candidatus Melainabacteria bacterium
AGGAAAAAGGTTATACCCTGCCGGAATACGCGTTCACTGTAGAGTGCGATGGTGTGGAAAGCGAGGAATCAGGACAGCTGGATGTAAAAGATGAAATTGTTCTAACTATAAAGAACTTTGATGAACTCAAAGGGAAAACATTAAAACTTGTCTGGAAAGATGGAAGCAGTAAAGAAATACCTATCGATAGTGAAAAACTAAAGATAAGTGATATTTTTATTGGTTCTGTCTGTATGTTAATAAAATAAAGGATATTGAAAATGAAGTATTATGCAGGATTTGTTTTTGACTTAAATGAAGAAAATCCTAAATGGAAAGAGTATTATGATTCATTAGGAAAAAATCATTTGGAGTTTTTTCAGTCGCACAATATTTTACAAAAAAGCTGAAGGAATTAGCAGATGATAAATTAGATAAGGTGTTTAAGATTGAACCAAGTTACATAAACAAATTAGCTGATAATAGTTTACATTTATCTGAGGACTCTATTCCAGAGTGGAATGAAATATATAGTGATATGTTACAACAAGGAGAAGTTTGTTCTATTGCAATTCCTGGATATGCATGGGAAGGTGCACCTCAGACTAGTTATTCTTTTATGACCAAAGTTGCCAGAAAAGAAGTTACATTATCTGATGTCCTGACAATACCAGAATATGCTGAATTAGTTGAAAAACTTTTTATTCTTCGTTTTGGTAAGAAACCTCAAGATTGCATTACAGATACAGTAAAATTTTTTATACCTGCATTGCAATGTGCTACTTCAGATCATTTTGTCGTTTCTGATTCTGAAGATACAAGTCAAACAAAAAATGAAAACATTTTACAAGCTCCTGCTCAGCCTGTGGTTGAAGCACTAAAAACTTGTAGATGTGCTAGAGATTTAACGACAGAAGATTTAAAATGTATTTTTACAGTAGCAACAGAGAATCGTCTAAAAGAAATATTAGAAGTTTTTAACAAATATTGTAAACATTTTGAAATAAATACTTGTTTAAGAAAATCTCATTTTTGGGCTCAAATTAGACAAGAATCTGGTTCTGAACTTACCGCTAAAATGGAGAGCTTGAATTATTCAGCTGAAGTCCTCAAATCAAAAGATACAGGACCTTTTAAATACTTTAAAGAACATACTGATGAAGCGGAAAAATATGGACGTACAAAAACACATAGAGCGGATCAAGAAGCAATTGCAAATAGAGCATATGCTAATCGAAATGGAAATGGGGATATTGCAAGTGGAGATGGCTGGAAATATAGAGGCGGTGGATTAATTCAGATAACAGGCAAGAATAATTATACAAATATAAATAATACTATAAAAACTGTTTGTCCTAATTTTTCTACAGAGATAACACCTGATAATGTAACAAACGTAACGGAATCAGTTGTTTCTGCAATGGCTTATTGGTATTGTAATGGATTAAATTCTAAGGCTGATAAAGGTTCTGATGATGTAAGTGTTAATTCGATTACAAATACGATAAATTCAGGTGAATTAGAACCTGGAAAAGCAAAAAGGCGTTCTTATTTTAGAGCATTAAAAAGTAAATGGAAGCTGACTGAGTGTAAAAAAAACAAAATAGGGGGAAAGAAGATGAAAAGAAAAGTATTGTTATTGTTTTTATTATATGTTTCTTTTATCCCTTTGTTTTCACAAACATATTCATTTAATTCAAAAGAACTGTCAGATTTTAAATTAAAAGTAACACCAGTAACAATTAATTCATCAGAATATTTAGATAATGTAAAAATAATAGAAATTATAAAAAATAATAAAATATTTCTAAATATACAACAATAAAACTAAATATAAATAACCTTGGAGAAGGTTTTCAAGATGTTTTTATAATGCAAGAAGGCTTTATAATTAAGCAAACCTTTAGAGATGGACATTATTTAGTGGTTTCAAATTTAGAGTTTAAATATATAGATAAAAATTTTATACTTAAAAAGTATGAAGAGCATATAACGGATGTATTTTCAGAAATACAAGATTTTGAAACTGCTTCTTTTATTTTACAAAAAGGAATACCTATGGATTATATTTCTGATGATTTAATATATATTTTTCATGAATATTTAATGAGTGTAAAATAGAATCTTTTTTTTCAGTAATTGGTTAGAAATTTATGAATTCTCTGACTGTACTAAAGTGTTTTTTTTCATTTTGATTTTTTCAAGTGCGGAGATTTTATAAAAGATGAGTTTTTCGAGAAATTGTTGCACTTTATTTTTAGATCGAATGTCGAGTTTTAATAAAAACAGCTACTAGACAGTTATTTATATGCTAACAAGGCTGTCATTGCCGTGCTTGACACGGCAATCTTGCAAAAAAAAGTGCAATAGATTATCAACCGAGTTTCTTTCAGAAAACATCGCAGGGTCAAGCCCGATAATGACATTAAATCATAAAACTCGAAGTTTGGGCTAATAAGAATATTGTGATTAACAGATTAAAGGATAAACTTTCTTCTTTAGATAATATCACTGAAGATTCAGAATTGTGGGAATATGGTGCATCTTGTTATGGAAATCCTTCGTCGATTTTGGGTTGTTGTGAAGAAGATGATTATGGAGACGAGTCATGGGCTTGAGTATGTGAGAAAAATTGTTAGATTTTTCCAATCCTTATGGCAATTTTAAATAATGTTTGTATTACAATTTGAAACTTCAAGTCTTTATTCCCCTAATTGCAGTTTTGCCATTGTTGTAATATAATCTATGCACAC
>CALEJY010000194.1 GCA_937898445.1 uncultured Candidatus Melainabacteria bacterium
TTTGAAGAAATAAAAAATGTTCAGAAAAACGGGGTTACACAATCTCAACTTCAACTTGCCAAAAATGTGATAGAAAGAGATACGTATTATGAAAGAGAATCTATCTCAAATATTGCAAGCGAAATCGGTTATACGTTTGTAACAACTGATGATACAAAGTACTATGAAACTTATTTAGATAATATTAAAAAAGTTACTGCACAAGATGTAAAAGATGTTGCAAATAAATATTTGGGTAAAGAAAAAAGTGCAGTATCAATAGTTTTGCCTGAAAATTGTAAGGAAGTAAAAGTTTCTAATATTACACCTAAAACAGAACCGGCAAAATTTGTTAGTGAAAATTCCAATACCCAAAAATATGAGCTTTCAAATGGGGCAACTTTATTGTTAACTCCGAATAAGGTTAATGATATTATTGCGATAAGTATTTTTGCTAAAGGTGGAGAGTTTATCGAAAATATTCCCGGAACTGCTGATTTGACGGCTGCGGTTTTGACAAAAGGTTCAAAAAAATATTCTTCAGTTGAATTCGCTCAAACAATGGAAGATAACGGGATAAAAATTGTTCCGTCTGCGAAGGCTGATAGCTTTAATATAACTGTTCTTACGACGAAAAATGATTACGAAAAAACATTGGAACTTTTGAATGAAGTTATAAACAATGCGACATTGGATGAATTTGAGTTAGAAAAAGCGAAAAATGATGAATTAAATTCTATCAAAAAGAGTAAAGATGTTCCGCTAAATCTTGCGGTAGATAATTATAAAGCATTGATTTTTGAAGGTTCTCCATATTCTTATTCTAATAGTATTTTAGAAAAGAGTTTGCCGAGAGTTACAAAAAACGATGTGAAAAATTATTATGACAAAGTTTTTTATCCGCAAAATGTTGTGATTTCTATCAATGGTAATGTTGATAAAGAAAATACGATTGCTGAATTGACAAATATATTTAATAATAAAAAAGGTGAAAAGTTTGATTATAACAAGCATTCAGTACAATCATTGATGACAGAAAAACAGGCTTGTTCTAAGGTAAAAGATCTTAAAACTGATTGGATAATAATGGGTTGGCAAACATCAGGTGTCTTGAATCGCAAGGATTATGCTACTTTACAGGTTATAGATTCTTTGTTGGGTTCTGGCATGAGTTCTCGTTTGTTCAAAAATTTGCGAGATAGAGATGGTTTGGCATATCAGTTAGGCTCTCAATTCTCTCCGCATATTTTGAAAGGTTCTTTTATAACTTATATAGGTACAAATCCTGAAAACCTTGATTATGCGCAGAAAAGAATGAAAGAAGAAGTGTTTAGGTTGAAAACTGAATTTGTAGGCTCAAAAGAGTTGCAAGAGGCTAAAGACAAACTTTTAGGACATTATATTATCGGTCAGGAAACAAACCTTGATAAAGCGACAACTATTGGTTGGTTTGAGACATCAGGCAGAGGTTATGAGTTTGATAATCAGTATGCACAATTGATAAATAGTGTGACAGAAAGTGATATTATAGAAGTTGCGAATAAGGTGTTTACAAATAATTACGTGTTATCTATTGTAAAACCTCAGTAATATGGTTGAAAATATAGCAAAGGCGGGCTTTTTGTCCCGTCTTTTTATATTTGTTTTTTTTCTTTTATGTCATTACCAATTTGTCCTTGTAAGAACTTGTTTTGCGTGGCGATCATACATTTTATCTTTATACCAAGCTCCTTGAAATTCTGCATTGTGATTGTACATATATTGCATATCATGTGACATAAAATATATTGCGCTAACTAGCACTCCGTTTGCTCTGTATTGTTTTGACATGTATGGAAAATTTGGGTAGTTTTCTGAAAATTTGTCGACATAACGAAGGTTTCCGAGTGCATCATAGTAATATACTGAGCGCAAATTGTTTTTGTATTGAACCGCATAACTTATTAATAGGTTTCCTTTGTAAAAACCGCAAAGATTTTCGTCATCAGTTTCTTTTACGTTGTTTTTTACAAGCATATAGTGGCGTTTGTAGTCAGCATCTTTTAAGAAATCCTTATATTCTTTTTTGAACTCTTTTTTGTTGTATTTAAAAACTGTATCATTTCCAAAAAGTTCAGTTTTGTATTTTTCGATGGCTATATCTCTATCGGTTTGTGCAATGTCAAGCCAGTCAAAAACAAGGTTACCTGTCAAAACGACAGAAGTCGGTGTTTTGTCTTGAATGTTTGTAACTTGAATATCCGCTGATAGTGCAGCTTTTCCTAACATTAAAATACATATTAAAATAGCTATTTTTTTCATATTTTTACCTCTAACTTATTTCATCATACAATGAATAAGTTTTATGTGTAGTCTTGACAGGGTATTACAGATATAATCAAAGTTTCAACCCTCTAATATCAACGGTATAACATATTGTAACAAAAATTTAACATATTTTTCTAAAATAACCGATATTTTCTTGACGAAAAATATTGATGTATTATTATTTAAGAACATGTAATTTTAAAGTCGGGTGAACTATGCCTAATTTTAAGAGAAACATAAAAGTTCATTTAGCTGAAGTTCAGTAAAATGAAAGGTTTACAGCCTCAAGTTAGATTTTCAATTGTAAATTATTTTCAAATAGATTGCTCCAAAATGAGCATGAATAAAAACAAAAAATAATACAATTTTTTATATAGTACGTACACATAGACGAGGTGAATTAATGTCTAACACAAAATATGCAGAAAGAGTAACACCAATGGGTATTCCACATACTCGTTTGGATGATTTACCGGACCTTATTGAAGTGCAGAAAAAATCGTTTGAATGGTTTTTAAAAGAAGGTTTGAAAGAAGAATTGCTTTCTTTCTCTCCTATTAAAGACTATACAGGCAGATTAGAATTACACTTCTTACCAAATTATACTTTCGACAATGCGAAATACACCATTGAAGAAGCTAGAATCCATGACGCAACTTATGCAAAACAATTGCGTGTAATGGTAAGATTGGTTAACCGTGATAGCGGTGAAATTAAAGAACAAGAAGTTTACATCGGCGATATTCCTACAATGACAGACAAAGGTACTTTCATTGTAAACGGTGCAGAACGTGTAATCGTTTCTCAAATCGTTCGTTCTCCTGGTGTTTACTTCAAACGTGATATTTCCCCTGCCGGAAAACGTTTATATAACGCAACTATGATCCCTAACCGTGGTGCATGGTTGAAAATTGAAACAGATTCTAACGATATTATTTACGTTAAAATCGACAAAAACAGAAAAATCTTAGCTACAACATTGTTGAAAGCTATGGGTATCACAGTTTCTGAAATGGAATCTTTGTTCACTCACTTTGATTTCTTGAAGAAAACATTGGATAAAGATACTGCAGAAACAACTGATGATGCTTTAATTGAAGTTTATAAAAAATTAAGACCTGGTGATCCGGCATCTGCTGCAGGTGGTCGTTCTATTTTGGAATCACGTTTCTTTGATGAAAAGAAATACGATATCGGTCGTGTAGGTCGTTATAAATTAAACAAAAAATTGAACTTGAACATTCCTAAAAATCAAAGAACATTGACAGTTCAAGATATTGTTGCATCAATCGAATATTTGATTAACTTGACATACGATGAAGGAACAGTTGATGATATCGACCACTTAGGAAACAGAAGAATTCGTTCAGTTGGTGAATTGTTGCAAAACCAATTCAGAGTTGGTCTTTCAAGAATTGAAAGAATTGTTAAAGAAAGAATGACTTTGCAAGATTCTGAAACATTGACACCATTGAACTTGTTGAACACCAAACCACTTGTTGCTTCATTAAAAGAGTTCTTCGGAAGTTCTCAATTGTCACAGTTCATGGACCAAATTAACCCATTGGCTGAATTAACTCACAAAAGACGTATTTCAGCTTTAGGACCT
>CALEJY010000195.1 GCA_937898445.1 uncultured Candidatus Melainabacteria bacterium
ATTGTTTGCCCATCAATCAAAAAGTTTTGACCTAGTCTTTTTTTAGTTCTAAAATATTTAGCCCGTTCGTAGTAGTTCATCTTACCTATAATAATACCACACACAGGTAAATGTTTTAATAAATATTTTTTGTTATTTTGTAGATGTTATAATTTAAATGGAGTTAAACAAATGCAAACACAAACCAAATTGAGCAAAAAAGACATCATAAAACTTTTTGAAAAAGGCTGTAAACCTAAGTCAGAACACAATATAGGGATTGAATATGAAAGATTGCCGATTTTTTCTGTGACTTCAAAAGCTGCAGATTATGGCTCTGAATTTGGTGTTTGTAATTTTTTAAGAAACTTTGCGAAAGAAGAAAATTGGGACTATATAGCTGATGATTATAATATTATCGGCTTAAAACAAGTCCATGACACAGTTACATTAGAACCGGGTTGTCAAATCGAATTGAGTATCAAACCTGAAAAAACAATTAATGAATTGAAATCAAAAATTGACAAACTCGACAAACAAATGCTCCCAATTCTTAATCGTTCAGGTATAAGTCTGTTAAATTACGGAGTTTCACCGCTTTCTACTCACAAATCAATAAATTTAATTCCAAAACGCAGATATCACATCATGGCAAAATATTTGTGGGGAATTTTGTCCGACGTTATGATGCGAGAAACTGCCGGAGTGCAATGTTGTATAGATTTTGAGAGCGAAGAAGATGCAATGGCAAAATTCCGTGTCGCAAACAAATTAACCCCTTTTATGACCGCAATGTTTGCAAATTCACCTATCAGGGGCGGAGTTGAAACAGGCTACAAAAGTTTTCGTGCATTGAGTTGGCTAAATACAGACAATGACAGATGCGGTTTTGTCGGTCAAATCGACGAAAAATTTTCGTTTGAAGAATATGTTGATTATGTTCTCCAAACTCCAATGATTTTTATAAACCGTGATAATAGCGCAATTCCACTAGATGGGAAGATTTGTTTTGATGAATTTATGGAAAACGGTTACAAAAATTTTGATGCAGATATTGAAGATTTTAATCTCCACGCAAATCTTTATTTTCCGGAAGTAAGACTTCGCAATTTTATAGAAATCAGAAATCACGATTGTGTCGGAAAAGGTTTGCAATATTCGATTTTGGCAATTTATAAAGGTATTTTGTATAACAAATCCGCAATGGAAGAAATTGAAGATTTGTTCAAAAACTATGATTATAGAGATTTTTCAGAACTAAGATACAATGTTCCCAAAAGTGCTATGAACACAAAAATTGGCGCACATTATGTTAAAGATATAGCAAAAGAAATTCTTTATATTGCCGAAAAATCTTTAATCGAAATGGATACCGGCGAAGAAAAATTCTTAGAACCGATAAAAGAATACGTTGATGCAGGAATTTGTCCTGCCGATGTAATAATCCGAAATTGGAACGGAATTTGGAACAAAGATATCAAAAAACTAATAAAATATGTAAGCGAATTTTGATTTTATCAAGTATTATGCTATAATCCGTATGTTACCAGATACTATAAGAGGAAATATGGATTTAAAAGAACTCCCAAAATGTCCTGTTGAAACAACACTACGCCTAATCGGCGAAAAGTGGCGTATTTTAATAATCCGAGATTTGCTCAGCGGAACTAAACGTTTTGGGGAGTTAAAAAAGGCTTGCAGCGGAATTTCTCAAAAAGTTTTGACCCATAATCTTAGAAAAATGGAAGATGATGGGCTTGTAAAACGTGAAGTTTTCCCAGAAGTTCCTCCAAGAGTAGAATATACCCTAACCGATGTTGGTTATAGTTTAGCTCCCGTACTTGATGCTATGGCAAGCTGGGGAACTGATTACAAAACTTTCTTGAAACTTCTAAAAAAAATGGGATAATGGTGTTATGCCTGCATGGGTAATATTTTGAACCGATTAATTATGTATAATACTTTACATAAAATAGCAAAAAATATTTTATCATGTATTATATATGTAGGAGAATTTTATGACTTTACTAAATGCAATCCACAACGCATTTCCGGAACAAACAAATAGCTCTCATTTAAAACTTTTAGACAATGGCTCTCAAACGCAAACTAAAGAAGAAATTGTTTATCGTAAAAATGGCAAATCAATCGACAGAATTATGGAAGTCGATGCCGTTACAGGTTTAAGATTAAGAACAACTCATTTTGATTACTTTAATGATAAAAAAGTTCGCTCAATTGATGAGTATGACAAATTTACCGGTAAAAAAATTCGCACAATAAATTATGTTTTATACAAATCTATTGACGAATATGATTTGGAAACCGGCAAAAAAATTCGTACAACAAACTTCAACATAAAAGACGAAAACAAAATTTCTTCAATTCAAGAATACGATCTTGAAACTGAAAAAATAATCAAAATTTCAATATTCAAACGTGACGGCAAAACAATTAGCATAATAAAAAGTATTGATCCTGTGACAGAAAAAGTTACAAGCTGGGTAAATAACAAAAACACAGATTATCAAATGCCAAAACACACAAAAGCCGTATCAAGGATTTACGAAAACATTAAAACATCATCAACACAAGCAAAAAAAGATGATATCGCAAGATTAATAGATAACCTATATTCAAACAAACTAAAATTCGATGAGCTACGCACGTAGCCATCTGCAACAACATTCATTCCTACTTAATAGTAGTGTGAAGGTTTTAAGATGCTTAGATGCAAAGAGGTTTGGAGGCAAAGTCGTTATCTGTCATTACGAGGAACGAAGTGACGTAGTAATCCCATTAATATTTATAATAATGAGATTGGTGCTAAGCATGTAGTCCTCTGTGACAATATTGGTTCCTACTTCAAACATTGGTGTAGAGTTTTCCGTTACACTCCACTCGCAATGACAAACGATTGTCACCCTGAACTTGATTCAGGGTGACGTATTAAGTTATTATCAATATTGTCACAGTGGACTACATGCATGGCACCTTCTGCTAATGTAAAAGCTATTTTATGAGAATTATTCAAATAATTTACATACCTTTTCATATAATCTCCTGTATTATATATCCACATTACTGACTAATAAGTCATGATATTAGAATTATAATCATTACTAAATATTGTCAACTATTATAAACTATCACTATGGATAGGAAAGAGATTATAAGAATTTTTTCAGAAAACGTCAGAGCCGAGCGTGCAAGAAAACAATATTCACAAGAAAAACTCGCTGAAATGGCAGGCATTACTCCTGAATATCTTGCCCGAATTGAAAAAGAAAAATACAGTCCATCTTTAATTGTTATTGCAAATTTGGCTATCGCATTGGGAGTTACAGTTGATAAACTCATCCCTCTAAATCATCAATAATTATGTAAAAATATATGTATCCTGATTAAAATAGTTACTAATCCGACCTACAAATGAAATCTTATCGCCCCATAGCCATATCGCCTTATTACCTTATCTGAAACAGACTTTGCCTCCATGCCTCTACGCATCTATACATCTAACTCCAATATATGAAGTACTTTAGACTAACATCGTCACAGGGGACTACGTGCGTAGCACCAATCTCATTATTGTCATTTTGAATGCGATTACTACGTCGCTCATCGCTCCTCGTAATGACTGTTTCACTGGATTGCTTCGCATTCGCTCGCAATGACGGTTTATCGTAACAGACTTTGCTTCTACGCATCTTTGCGTCTAGACATCTTAAAATGATGTAGGGATGAATATTGTCACAAGTATCTATATGCGTAGCACCTATTGCATATTTTCAAAAAACGTGTATAATAAAAAGAGCTAAAGGAATTTTGCAAAAGGTTTCTTTAAAGTACCACTTAAATTAGGAGAAGACAAATGTACCAAGATGAAAAACTTGTATGTGAAGATTGCGGCGCAGAATTTATTTTCACTGCAGGTGAACAAGAATTCTATGCGGAAAAAGGTTTGGTTAACAAGCCAAAAAGATGTCCGGAATGCAGAAAAGCTCGCAGAAACAACAACAGAAGAAAAAGAAGAATGTATGATGCTGTTTGTTCAAAATGCGGTGCGCAAACTCAAGTTCCGTTCAAACCTATTCCGGGAAAAGAAGTCTATTGCAAAGATTGCTTTACAAAAGAACACGAAGCATAAAATTAACTCTCTAAATATTAACAAAACAGACCGGTTCAATCATGAGCCGGTCTACTTTTTGCTTATACTCCAATACAACTGTTTAAATACTCAATTGTACTGATTTTTTCGTCATACAAATATTTAATAAAGTTCAAATACGCAGCATTATATGATGTAATTACGAGGTTTACTTCAAATCCGTCGGTGCAGAATGGTTCGTAATCATACACAACATAACTGTTATATTTACTTTTCCATTCTTTTTTTTCGATACGGCTATTATTTTCATCAACAATATCTTCAAGCCACGCAAGAATATCTTTATTTACATTTTTCATTTCCAAACGATTGTACTTGCTGCAATCATGGCAATCATTTCCCATTAGCATGATAAATTACTCCACAAATATGTTATATGTAAATTGTAAAACTTTTTCGATATAAAATAATCCCCTTTAGGTATAAGTATTAAATAGTAATATGTGGGGATTTATTTTTTCGTTGATAAAATATCAAAAGCAGTAAAATTATTATTGGTGGGGCAATTTGAGTAAATCCACTTACATTTCCGCTATATCAATTTTGTAGCCTAAAATTTCACAAATAAGAACCATTTCGGTAAATTTCAATGAACCTTTTTCAATTTTGGCTCTGACATTAAATCGTGAATATTCTTTTCCGCTCAAATCAGTCATTCTTCTTGCTAATTCTGCAATTGTAATTTTCTTTCTAAACAACAAAAGTCGAACTAACTCATTAATATCAATTTTAGAATCTATATCAATATTTATACCCATTTTAATATTATAAGATGATTGTTAATATCTTGATATATTTAAAATATTATGTTATAATGTTAAAATATAATTAACATTATAATTATTAATTATCTAGTTTGTTAAGTATTGTAAAAAGGAGAATTATGAAAAATAGACTAGACGCAAAGATATTAAGAGGCATATTCAATTACGGGAAAATAGATTTTTGTTCGTCATTGCGAGCGAATGTGAAGCAATCCAGTGAAACAGTTGCTACACACGTAGCCACCTTTGACAATGTTGGAGAAAAAGAACCCTCTCCCGCATTTGTAACGTTCGCACATGCTCACGAACAACTGCTCCCTCTCACAAAGAGAGAGGGTAATAGTTTTACCGATACTGTATTCATCAGAATGGATATGCCTGCGCAGCATGGGTAATTTATAACGAAAATATGGATTATTTGCATTGCAAGGATTTGAGTTGGGATGGAAAACATTCTTGTAAAGAGAAGTAAATAATATTTAATGGCGGGGTAGGTTGAACTGCTCCCCCCCCAAAGAGGACAGTTCAAGAAAGCCCAACATCATTACAAACCATGCGATACTTCGGACTGTTGTCCTCAGTATGACGATTTTTTATTTCTGTAACAGACTTCGCCTCTATGCATCTTTGCATCTAGGCATCTTAAAACCTAATATATGAAGTAGGAATGAATATTGTCACAAAGGTCTACGTGCGTAGCACCAAGTTCAGGGTGACATAAATTTTTCACGTCATTGCGAGCGATAGCGTGGCAATCCAGTCTATTATTCAATTCAGAACTTAACCCTCTCTCGCATGCGTAACTCGTTTCACTCGAACGCTTGCTCTCTCCCCCAATGGAGAGGAATTTTGTACCAACCATGCGATACTTCGGACTGTTGTCCTCAGTATGACGTTTTTTATTCCCGTAACAGACTATGCCTCTTTGCCTCATTGCATCTAAGCATCTAATAATCTTAGCTGCCTAGCTGCTTTGATACTGACTTCGCATCTATGCCTCTATGCGTCTAGGCATCTAATCCACTCATCTATTTATTATTCACACCATAACCAAACATAGCAAAGTCATATTTTATCGGGTCGTTTGGATCAAACTTTTTCAGGTTTTCTGTTATTTCTATTACTGATTTAAAATCGTTTGATTTCCTCGTCAACAAACCCATTTCCCTCGATAGTCTTGCAACATGCGTATCTAATGGAATTAACAATTCTGACGGTTTCATAAAACTCCAAATTCCTAAATCCACAGAACCTTTTCTAATCATCCATCTTAAAAACATACACATTCTTTTCATTGCACCGCCGTTTTGTGGGTTCGGTATCATAAAACGACATCCCTGCCCTGCTTTATCTGAAAATCTTGAATAAAAATAATCACAAATCGGCTGAAAATCAATATAACCATTCGGTTGGTTTGAATTTTTGTAACCGTATTCAAACAATTTTTCTAGCCCACCGTCTTTTTCGTACAAATTTTTCAAGATACTGAAAATCTCTGCAAAATCTTGGGTTGTGCCAAATCTGTAATTAAAATCTTTCAGAATTTTCGGTTCAAAATTCAAAATAAAATTATGTGGCTCATTTTCTGCAATATCGAATAATTCATTCAATTTTTTGATAAAAATTTTCCTATTTCCATACGCCAACAAAGAGGCAATAAATCCTGAAATTTCGCAATCCTCTTTGGTTTTGTTAAATTTATGCGGGAATTGAACCGGATCATCTTTTATAAAATCAGCGGTTTCGTATTTTTGAGCAAGTTCATCAATTTCAAGTTTCGTAATCATACCAAAACACTAGCACGGATTAGAAATCTGCGCAACAAGCTATACTTTTGAAATAACCTAAATACTTGTAGACAAAGACGGAGCGATATTGATAAATTGGCGTACCAAATCTCTATCCCACAATTTACCTGCGCCGTCTTTCAAGATTTCGCAAGCTTTTTCAACACTCATTCCTTTTCTGTAAGGTCTATCTGAAATCAATGCGTGATATGTATCAGCAACCGCAACAATTCTTGCTGCAAGCGGAATTTCGTCACCTTTCAAATGTTCAGGATATCCGCTTCCATCCATGTGTTCGTGGTGATATTTAACGATTGGGATTAAATCTCTCAATGCTTCGTTTGGCGCAAGCACTTTTTCAGCACCGATTACAGGGTGTTGTTTCATAATTTCCCATTCGTCATCTTCTAATTTACCAGGTTTTTTCAATACGTTTTCAGGAATACCGATTTTGCCGACATCATGAAGTAACGCACCCAATTTAATTCTTTGAACTTCGTCTTCAGGAAGATTGATTGCACGAGCAAGAGCTTCTGAATATCTTGAAACAGAAGTTGAATGACCTTTTGTATAAGGGTCTTTTGCATCAATTGCACTTGCTAGAGAATTTGCAAGTTCCATCAAGTGGTTTTGAGAAACAATTTGTTCGTTGTTGAATTTGTGAACAAGTTCATCTTCAAAGTTTACACCTAATTGAGAATGGCGTTTTGCAATAACTTCGGCATAAGAATGCAACGCATCATCATCCCAGAAATTGAAATCTGATGAGCTTACAATTGCGGACATACCTTCTTTGTAGCCCTTAGCTTGCGAAATATACATTGCTTGTTCTGCAAGAATTAAAAGTTTTTCTTGATCTCTGCTACATTCAGGATAAGTTGCGATACCAACGGAAACCTTAACCGGTCCAACATCGTCAACAAAACAGCAAGACAAGCAGTATGTAATTATTGCGTTTTCGTCACCGCCATAACGCCCAGCTTTGTCGTTACTTCTAATATTTTGCTTAACTTTTTCTGCCAAAAGCTTGATTACTTCATCACCTTTTGCGTGACCAAGTTCCCTGTTAATTTTAGAGATATTGTTTACATCAAGCATTATGATAGAAAGTTTTGAATTATTTTCTTCTGCACGTCTAAGTTCGGCAGACAAAACTTCTTGAAACCCTCTGTGAGTGTACAAACCTGTCAATGTATCAGTATTTGCGTATTTATTTGTTTGTTCAAGAAGTTCAACATTATCCATAAACAACGCACAATAATTTGCGATAAAAGAGAACAACCCAATATGGTTTTCAATGTTATCTTTTCCGATTGCCATAACGCCTTTACATCCGCTAACAGAAACTAACGGAAGAATTAATGTCGGCGATTGCTGAACGTATGGAATATTTAAAAATTTGCTATTTTCACAAACTACAGGAGAAGAATTTTTGAAACATTGGATAACCGGATTTTGGTCATCTGACAAAAATAATTTTGATGTGTAAGTACTTCCCATAGAGTTGAAAAGTTTTATATTAATACATTTTGATTTGTCGTGAAAAGCTCCGAATGCAGTGAAAACATTGTTTAATTTTTCTGTAAACAAGTTATGGATTGCGCTGAATAAATCATAAATTGTTTTCTTTTTGCAAAGAGTATTATTCAAATTGTTAACAAGTTCTGCGTAATCAATAACCCTGTGCGAGCTTGCATTGGCATTTCCCATATATCCTGCATACATTCTGTTAGACGTTTTGTTCGTGTTGAAATTGTTGATACGAGCAACGATATCAGATGTTTCAGCAGAAATAGGGTTGGAAGTTCTTTTAACTTCTTTTTTGGTAGTGGTTTTAGCAGGTGTTTTTAAAGCAGGTTTTTTAAGCGCATTAAGCTGTTTCGACAACGGGTTCGAAACAGGTTTTTCGCTTTTTATAGGCGATTGCGCCTTTGATTTTTCTGAAATTTTTTCTTTATTTTCGTTCAAAATCTACACCTACACACACTTGTTATAAAACATATAATAAACTATTTTTGCCCAATATGGCACTTGAGTTTACATTACTTAAAACTATTCTATTATAAATTCACCGAAAAACAATACGCCATATAGATGGCAATACCTACCATTTTAATAAACAGTACACAATAAAAGTCAAATTAAATTATTCTACTACATAAGTAGTATAGCATAAAACATGGTTTTTGCGCCATTTTTAGAAGATATTTTTACAAAGGTTAATATTATGTTCGATAATTCTGGTAAAATAGATTTTTGTTCATCATTGCGAGCGAATGTGAAGCAATCCGATAAAACAGGTGCTACGCACGTAGCCCCCCCCTTTTACAATGTTAGTGAAAACTGTCACCCTGAACTTGATTCAGGGTCTATCAATGCTGATTTAAGATTGCGCAACAAGTGCGCAATGACATGTGTTGGTAAAAAGATCCTCTCCCTTGGGGGAGAGTTAGAAAGAGGGTAATAGTTTTAATGACACGGTCTTTTCACGTTTCACTTCTCACTTTTCACTAAAACGCCAATAATCCTACCATATCGCCTTTTCTGACACAGACTTTGCCTCTTGATATCTGATTACAGCGGACTAGTCTTCCACTTCTTCAAGGGCTTCTTCAATGTATCTTGCAGGGTTTTCGATTAAGTATTGAAGTTCTCCAGGATCTTTTATATATCCATAATCAAACTGTTCGCCGTTTGACATAAAAGAAATCATTCCATAATCCATTATTCTGCCCATTGTTGTTTGAGAAATCTCTAACATATCAAGTTTGTTCAATGGAATATCAATTTCTTCTGGGTTTAAAACTCCCAATTTTATATGCGCATATTTTGTTGTAATAACTATTTTATCAGAATTAAATCTCAAAATCGGATACACAATCGGCGCAAGAATTAAAAATACGATTACCCAACTGAAAAAGCTATGCGTATTTAAAAATATGAACCAAAAATACAAGAAAAATATTGGAGTTAAAAATATTGGCCAAAATAATGCCATCCAATGTTTTTTGATATCATAAATAACTAATTCTTCGCTATCTTCATCAGGAAGTTTGTATTCTTTTACATTTTCTTCTTCAACTACGGGTTGTGCCTCGTAGTGATGAACTGTGTATTCTTCAGGAACTTCTGATTTTTCAGCATGCTCAATATATGACTGCGTAACAGCGTCTGATGGTTGGTCTAGTTCAAGTCTGTTTCCGCAATATCTACAAAAATTATCGTTATCTTTTACCGGTTTTCCGCATTTTGGACAAAACATTGTTTACTCCTTTGTGAACTGATTTTAGCATATCATTTGACTTTAGTCAATTAAAGGTTTACCATTGAAACAATGGAGGAATTATGATAGATAAACAAGAACTTTTAAGACTTTATAATTTGGATTTGGATGAACTTTTGAAATTGTCATCAAAACATATTAAGGATGAAATTGAATTTTGTTCACTTATAAACGCACGTAATGGCAAATGTTCACAAAACTGCAAATATTGCGCACAAAGTTCTCATTATCGCACTCATATTGACTCTTACCCGCTTGTAGAAATCGAAGAAGTTCGAAAAGCCGCTCTTGATGCAAAATCACACAAAGCATCACGTTTTGCAATCGTAACATCAGGCAAAACTCCTGACGAAAGCGATTTTAACAAAATGTTGGAAATGATTAAAGAAATCAATAAAATCGAAGGTTTGAAAAGTTGTGCATCAATTGGCATTTTGAACGAAGAACAAGCGCAAAAACTTGCACAAAGCGGATTAAAAAGATTTCATCACAACATTAATACCGCAAAATCATATTATCCTGAAGTTTGCACAACTCACACTTGGGAAGACAGAGTAAACACCTGCAAATTAGTCAAAAAATACGGTATGGAATTGTGTTGTGGAGTAATTCTCGGAATGGGAGAAAGCGTTGAACAACGTGTAGAAATGGCTCTTGAATTAGCAGAAATTCAGCCAAACTCAATTCCAATCAACATTTTGATGCCAATTCCTGAAACTCCGTTTGAAAACTATTTAGACAAAATTGATGAAGAAAATGTATTGAGAACTTTAGCAATCTTCAAAATCGCAAACCCTAATTCAATATTGCGTTTTTGCGGTGGAAGAATGAGATTGTCAGAAGAAAACCAACGAAAAGCCCTAAAAACTTGTGTTGAAGGAATTATGGTCGGAAATTATTTGACAACAATTGGCAAAAATCCTGACGAGGACATCAAAACAGTTGCAGAATTAGGAAAAACTATTGCGACAAATTAATAACAAATAATTACTTGTTTTTTGTTGAAATATATTTGTTTCCATCAAATCTATCAGCCAAAAATGTCGAAATTATTGGGATAAAGACGTAATACATTATGCCAAAAATCATTGCAGGTTTAACAATTTTTATGCCTTCGATATATTTGTCGAGATTTGGCGATTTTTTGTTTGCCTCTGCGAATTTTTCAATAAACTTTTTCGTCGGTTTTTCAGACATTTTATCTATCACATAACCGCCACCGATACACAAACCAGTTGAGATTGCAGAGTTATACATAAGAGCTTTTTTTCTATCTTGTTCAATTCCTTTACTTTTAGCAGTTTGGTGCATAAATGTTCCGGTTGCAATAATATCGGTTAGAGCCATCATATTAAATTCATAATTAGTGTTATGGAATTTATCAGTTAATTTTTGAACGGTAGATGTATCAATGATTTTGCCGATACGTTCAGACAAACCTTCCATACCCGTAAACGAAACATTTTTCTTTTGAGGTTGTTGTGATGTTTCTTTTTTAGGAAAAACTTTTTTCATAAACGGCGGAATTAGCGCACAGGTAAGAATTGATTTTGGTGCAGCAATTACAAAGCCTAACCCCAATTTGAAAAGTTGAGTTGCAAATTTGTATTTTGAGGAAGATTGTAATTCTTTTTCACCGTTTTTCAAATTTTTTATTGTTGTTGCTTTTAGATATTCGTGCGGGTTTTCGTCAATATTTTTCATTGCTTTTGCTAGTGGAGATGAGCTTACAAGCATTATCAAATATCCGGCAACACTGGATGCTAAAGATTTTGCACAGGCATATTTTTTGTTTTGTTTGTCAGTATTGGGAGTTGCCATAATCGACAACGGGCGTGCAACAGTAGAAAGCGCAAGTGAAGCAGACGCAACAAATAATGATCCGTTATCAGCTGCAAATTTTAATCCCTTTTTTACAAATCGGTTTGTGTAAATAGACTGTACTTTCATTGCAATTCATTATACAATGCTCATAATGGAATTGATAGAATTTGTAAAAAAAGAATTAAATGGTTGGAAAAAGATTGAAATAATCGGACTTTTTACAGTGCTGACATTGATTTTGGCAAACGCAATTATTGTAAAAGACAATCCGATTGCCGTAATATCTGCATTCTGCGGAATTTTATATACCATAATTGCAGGGAAAGGAAAGATTTCCTGTTACTTTTTCGGATTGTCAGGCTCTTGGTGTTATGTATGGTTGTCGTTTATAAACGCACTTTGGGGCAATATGTTACTATATCTTTGCTATTATATTCCAATGCAAATTTTAGGGATTTTCAAATGGAAAAAGCACCTTGAAAGAGATACTAAAGAAATTATAAAAACCAGATTGTCAAATAAAACCCGCATAATACTACTATTTATCGGTATTTTAGGTTCAATTATAACAAGTATAATTTTGCATTTCTGCAACGACAAAAGTCCAATTGCAGATGGAATTACGACATTTTTATCAATACTCGGAATGTATTTAACAGTTCGTCGTGCAATAGAGCAATGGGTTGTGTGGATGGTTGTGAATGGGATTTCCGCATTGATGTGGATAAATCTCGTTTTACACGGAGCAAAAACATATTCAACCGTCATAATGTGGGTTGTGTATTTTGTTTTGGCAATATATTTCTATTTTGAATGGGAAAAAGCTTTGAATAAAAATGAAATTCCGCAATAAAAAAGGCAACTTTGAAAAAATTCAAAATCGCCTTTTTAATAAACTATTTACAACTTTTTGCCTTGTCCCAGCCTAACTTTTCAGGACATTTCAAGTAATCCATATTTTCATTGTAAATTACCCAACCGGTACATCCGACACCATTCATTCTCATATTGGTTTTTATGCAAGCTTCATCAAAATTATTTCCTGATGTATCTGTTGCAACTCCACTAGGAACAATAGCATTAGCGGTTATAACAAACTGAAAAATATCTTTTCCATACATATTAGGCTTTTTAGAACCGTTTAAGTCAACTTTAAAACTTCCACAACTTTGACTTAATGCCCCACTTCCCCAATTAGTATTGCACGCAGTATTGTTTAAATATACGTGACCAATAATAGTTCCATCAGCCAAAACCAATCTATTTGAATAAGAATCACTGTTATCAATATCTCCTTGCAAATTAGTTGGGCGGTAAATTTCACAAGAATTGTCAGAATATTTACATATTGAAACCGTTTTCAAATGCTTACTCAAAATTTCAAGAAATTTATCTCGACCAGAATTTGAATTAGCAATACTTCCGTTATCAGTATCTGTATCAAGCGTAGAATTAGTCAATCCCCAATCAGAAATTTCGCCATTTTCTTCTTTTGCCGCTAATAATGCGTTGTTGAAAGTAGTGTTAACCTTTTTCAACTTAGAAACAGTTTCCTTAACTCTATAATTTGTAATTAATGATGGCATTGTCATAGCTGCAACTACTCCGATGATGCCGAGAGTGATTAAGACTTCTGCAAGAGTAAAAGCTATTTTACGAGAATTGTTCCAAT
>CALEJY010000196.1 GCA_937898445.1 uncultured Candidatus Melainabacteria bacterium
TTGCATAATTAATAGTCAAACCCTCAAAAGCATCAACCTCAACATTTGGCATGTCTTTAACGCTCTCTTTTATAAGCTCAACTCTCTTTTCTACCGGAACAAAACCTACTTTTGCAGAATTATGCGCAACCGCAATAATTACCTTGTCAAAAATCTCTGTAGCAGTTTTTAATATATCAATATGTCCTTTTGTAACGGGGTCAAAACTTCCCGGATAAATAGCTATTTTCATTGAATTTCCTTTTTGTGTTCATCTGCTCTTTATTATAACATAAACAATTTACTAAGTTGCTAAGACATTAAGTCACTAACTTTATTAACTTTTGTAACAATATATCAAAGTTATGCAATTTGTATATATTGAAATACTTTATATAAATGTAAGACATAAACAACAAAATGCGAAAGCATTAAAAATAAATTTTAACTACCTACTACACTTTCTACCTACTTTACACGAGAAATCATTTAAGATTTTGAACCTTCTGAATTTATTTAGAAGGTTTTTCTTTATGAAAAACAAAGTGGAGAAATAAAATAGAACAGCACCCACCTTTCTCCTTCATCACTATGGAGGAAATTATTTCTTATCACATAAAAAAAGCACCTCATACGAGGTGCTTTTCAATATTTTGTAAAATTTCAGACAAAACTATTTAAGTCTTACACTTACTGAAGTTCCTTTTTTAGAAATTTCAACTTTGTCTTCTCTAGCTAACCAGCCAAGACCTAAATCAGCGAAATTACCTTTTAGATCTAATTCTTTTTTCATTTTAGAGAATGTAGATTCTCCGTTATTGTTCAAATAGTTGTAAATTTCACCAGCTGATTGTCCGATTTTGTCTAGTAATTCTTGCATAATTTAAACCTCCAATATTATATAGTTTTACCTCTCCGTTTATGTTTTTATATTAGTCTAATTTTCAAAAAAATGCAATAGTTCAGAAGGATGAAGACAAATTTTATTTTTTATTGTTCATGCTACAATTATTATTGAAGGAGTATGAATGTTAATTTCGGGCGATATATCAACAAATAAGACTGATTTTCTGATAAAAACTTATGCTGATTTGCTTAATTCAGGAGTAAATTCGTCTGAAATTTTGGTTCTTGTACAAAATTCAAATCTTAAACAAAACTTTATAAATAAAACTTTAGAAAAACTTACAATCAAAAATACCGAGAAACTACAAGTTAATTCGTTCTTTTCATTAGTTTATAACGTTGTGAACGACAATTGGGCTTTTTTAGAAAACATAAATCCTTACGAAAACCCCAAAATCTTACCAAACCTTACAGGACTTGAAGTTTCACAATTTATATTAAAAGATATTCTTAAAGACGTAAAATTCAAGGGTTATAACTCAAAAAAATCACTTCTCCACCAAATATTCAGAAGATATTCCCTAATCGTACAGAACAATTTGACAGATGAAGAAATCGAGTGGAGATCAAGAGTTTTAGGCGAAAGTTTTGCGGATGATGCGAAAATTACTTTGAAAAAATTGTTATCAAAAACTCTTGCTTTAAGAGATTTTGACTACCTAAGACAAGGTTTAATTTTCAATTATATTTATAAAAATTCGGATTATTTCAAAAACATCAAATACTTAATAGTCGATGATGGCGATGAAATTACTCCGATTTGCTTTGATTTTATTTCGTATCTTGCACCACAATTAAAAGATATGTTTGTTGCGTTTGACGAAAAAGGCGCAAGCAGAACCGGATATTTGAGCGCAGACAGGACTGCCGTTTGGAAATTTGAAGATTTATTCAATCAAAAAGCACAAAAATTGGTTTCATCTAACAAATTATCCACAGATGCCGAAAATTTATATTCAAATATAACAGAAAATAAATCAGAAAATCTTGAAAACTTTTCATTACAATCGCCATCCAAAAGAGCCTCAATGATTGATGATGCGATAAAACAGATTTCTAATTTATTTGCCAAAAATATTCAACCATGCGAAATTTCAATCATCACACCTGTAATTGATGACATGCTCAAATTTTCGTTAAAAGAAAACCTGCATTGCAATTTGGTATTTTTATCAGGGAGTGAAAAACTTATCCAAAACAGGTTTGTAAAAGCAGTTTTGACAATCTTAAAACTTAATTGCAGTATGAAATTATCAGAATTTGATTTGAGAGTTGTTTTGTCTGAATTTTTAGGAATTCCTATCAAATATTGTCAAAAAATATTAGAAAATTTTGAAGCGACAGGAGAACTTGTTGAGCATAAATTTTCAATAGAAGATTACACCGAAAAATACAAAAAATTTCTTGATTTGTTAAACAAACTATCCACAAATGAGGATAAACTCTCAGAAAAAGTTTGTGATATTTTTAATGAGTTAGCGGAGATTTATTCTGTAAACCCTGTCGAACTAAACAAATTTAACTTTTTTGTAAAACAACTGCAGGATTTTGAAAACGTTTTTGGGGATAATTTCAAAGACAGGCAAGAAGAAATTATTACACAGATTGAAAATTCAATCATCGCCGAAAACCCATATTCTACTTTAGAAATCAGGACAAATGATTTAATTATTTCAACTCCGCAAAAAATCATTGACAACCAAGTTAAGACCAAATATCAATTATGGCTCGACATTTCAAGTGACGAATGGGTAAAAAGTGACACTGGACCACTTTATAACGCATGGGTTTTCCAACGTGGTTGGGCAAAAGATGAATTTACAATTGATGATAATATTGAATTGTCAAAAGAAAAAACTGCTCGAATTTTGCGAAAATTAACTCTTTGCGCAACAGAACATGTATTCACATATTCAAGTCTTTTTGACGGAAACGGAATTGAAAACTTCGGCGGAATTGAAGAATATATAAAAGTTAGCGAAAATTCTGAACAAAAAGATAATAATACAAAAAGTTTCAACATTATTCCAAGAGATGACCAAAAGCCGGTTTTAGAATACGAACAGGGCAAAATGGCAATTTCTGCAGTACCTGGAGCCGGAAAAACAACAATTCTTCTTGCTTTAATCATCAAACTTTTGGATAGAGG
>CALEJY010000197.1 GCA_937898445.1 uncultured Candidatus Melainabacteria bacterium
CGAATTCTTTCCACCAATATAAAGGTGCTGTAATTCTTACATATACTGGCATCATTCTCATAAATTTTCTATGGTCTGTATCTGCAATAGATAACTTATTCATAAGTTTAGCATCATTAACACCTAAAGCATATATCTTATCACTATTAATATTATAAGTAATATAACTGTCACTTTTATCCCAACTGTTCATTGGATTTCTCATACCCTCAATAACAAACTGCATTTGTTCTGGTGAAGGTAAAGTAATATGTTGTAATTTAATCATTGTTATTCTCCTTTTTAATAATATTCAGCTTGGTCTATAGCTTTTTTATATAATTTTCTATATTCTTGCTTATCTATTCTCTCCTCTTTTGTATAAAATACATCCTTGCATTCATTACATTGTCTTTTTCTTATTGTTGTTTCAAAAGTAGTTCTGCTATCTATTACTTTCAAACTACCTGCACACTTTTTACATATCACTTTTATCCTCCTTAAATCTTAAATATTCCAAAAACTGTTGCTGACTTAATACATATAAGTCTGTATCTATATCAGGGTCAAATCTAAAAGCTAATACAGCTTCTTCCTTTCCTTGTTCAAAAGCCTGCTCTCTCATTTTAGATATCCATTCTTTTTTAATAGTGAAAGATGTCTGCTTCTTTGTTGGAGTTTTAGCTTCTATAAAGAATTTATCTGTATGAACATCACCTCCACCGAATCTTGTACCGCCTGAATTGCTCTGCACTTTTCCACCTGTCACCTTGGCTATATGCTGTTCCTGTCTATCTGAATAATCTCTAGTTGCCATTATTTATTTTTCCTCCTTTTATTGGCTTCTATAGCTCTACCCTGTTTTAATGCTTCTTTCTTAGTGGGATATACTTTTCCTGTTGTTCCCCATTTATAACCTTTCTTTGTTCGTACTACTGGCATTGATTTCCTCCCATTCTTTTACTTATAATAGTTCCAAATAACTATACATGCAATAATCAGTATCACAAACCAAATAAATAATTGAATCATAGTTTACACATCCTTTATCTTAAAATTCCCATAATCCTAAATCATAACCCCACCATATATCATCATCAAAATTATTAATATCATGTATTCTCAATTCTTCACACATATGTTTATAATGCTCCATGTTTTCATTAATGAATTTCCAATAGACATAACTTGTAAAATCAAAATCACCTCTAGGAAAGTCTAAATCAAGAATATATGCTATTTTATCTGCTAATTTAATTTGTTTCTTGGAAGGTGCTTTCAAGTTATCACCTCCCATTCTTTTATAGCGGATTTAATAACCCAGCCTGTCCATTTAATATTTCCTATCTGTTGAACAAGCTCATTCCATTTCTCTCTAGCTTCTTCTTCACTTTCTATTCTTATAATACCAACCTTTTCAGAACATTCTGGACCTATGCCATATAGCTTAGATACTGGATTAGTCAAAGCTCTTCCACAACATGAGCATTTAGAAGTAGGTTCAGCTTTACCTTCAAGATTCATATAATACATTCCTCTTGTTTCTTTTATAACTTCTCCTTGCATGATACAAAGTGGCATAGGCTTTCCATTATTCCACTTATCCTGAAAATCAAAATTGGCTGTGGCAGGTTCTGTCATATACTTCTTAACAGTGATTTTATATGACTTTCCGACTTCCATTTTTTCAGATTTCATATAGTCTTCTGCATAAGTTACACCGCTATGTCTGGCAGGGAGGATAAACTCAAACGGCTTATCCTCTTCAAAATCCATATTCTGAAATCTATGTATCTGTTTAAATATTTCCTGCATAATTAAAAACCTCTTTTAAAAAGTTTCCTGACGTACATCTGTAAAATATTGTAAATTGCTATCTTCAGGAATGCCACTCATGACATATCTTTTATGTTTAGCTCGTTTATTATATTTTTCACAAGCTCTTACTGCCATTTCTAAATTATCATATATTTTACGGGAATTGTTCATAAAACCTGATACCCAATATTTTCTCATATTTTCCACCAAACCTTTCTATTTTATTTTGAAATATTTTTAATATATTGTTTATTTTTTACACTATTCACAAGTCTTTCATATTCAGTTGCTGGAACAAGTATTGTACAACTATCAATAACTTCATAACCTTTAATATTGTATTTCTCAATCATATTCCATGTATCAATTATATTTCTCATTGCTCTCATATTTTTGTCCTCCTAATATGTTATCTCTTAACTTGATTATATTGTAATACATACATAAGAAAATGTCAAGCACTTTTTAAAAATAAATAAAAAAGTTATCCACAATTTAATGTAGATAACTTTAATGAATTGTTGATAACTAACATTCTTCGTTCAATAATTTCTCCAATTTTGAATAGAAATCTGTATAGTTATCATTTTCCTTTAAATACTCAACTAACTTGGATTTACCTTGATATTTGCTTAATACTTCCCCTGTTTCTGTATCAACTAAAGAGAACCACGCCCCGCCTTGTACAACTAATCCCATCTTGATAGCTACATCAACTGCATCTGATACATAGTCAATTCCTTCCAGATATTTTAATGTGTAAAAGCCTACTTTTCTGTCAGGTCTACATACTTTAGATTTAACAAGTGCTACATTGACTATATTACCTGCCGGATTCTCACAAGCTCTTGAAAGATTATTACCTTTTTCATCAATATAATTACCTTTTCTGAATTCAAGCCTTGTACTACAACTATGTCTCCAAGCTCTTCCACCGGTGGTTGTTGTTCCACCATACATACTATTCATATCATCTCTTACTTGATTTATTCCTATAAAAGCAGTTTGTGTTCTGAAAAGAATTGGGGTTACTTTCTTGCTAAATTCAGTGAGTGCCATACTTACTCCACCATAGGTTCTTTCTCCTATCTGTTTTTCGTTTGCCTGCATTGATACCATAGCACCTATTGAATCTAATATACATAGACTTATTTCTCCGCTATCTATGAGTTCTATAATCATATTAAAAACTTCTTCTGCACCCATACTATCCGGGTCAAGATAGATTATATCGTCACAGTTCAATCCTAGCTTTGTTGCCCAGCAAGAATCAAAAGTGTGTTCAATATCTACAAATAACACTTTTTTATCTGGGAACATCTTTTGAGCATTCCCAGCTACATCTATAGCGGTGGTTGTCTTTCCACTTCCATCTGTACCATAAAACTCCGCTATTCTGCCAACTGGGGTACCACCATAGGTCATATAATTTAATCTGCATGATGAAAAAGGAATCTTCTGTACTTCTTGAAAATCAACACCTAACTGAATATTTCCTACTTTCATTTTCTTATTTAAGTCTTTTATAATTAAATCAAGATTACTCATTTATATTGCCTCCTGCCTTTACTATCTTTATTGCCTTTTCAAGGGGAATAAGATAATTATTGCTGTTGCCGCTTCCATACAATCTTACAGAAGAGTCTGTTTTCAACTGTTCCATAACAGCATCTACATCATAGGCGGTTGGTTGTTCGTCAATCAATTCACATATCTTATTGGCTTTTTGAGCTGAATAACCATTCACAATAGTCATTCCAGCAATTTGTCGTTTGAACTCATCTGCGTCAATAAGTCTCATTATTCGTCCTCCTGTTCTCTTATCAGACAATAATTGTAAGCCATACAGCCATCACAAGTCTGTCTTTGACATCCTTCTTCTAAATAATCCGCTCCATCTTCCATATATTCTGCTTCGCTCATTCCTCATCCATCCAATCTAACCTATGACCGCACTTGCTACAGTAATTTGGGGCATTGTTGTTATTCATTATTCCTATATCGTGACTGACTTTGATTATGTTTCCACATTCACAATGGAATACAGAAAGAGTATCACTAAGGTTATAATTAAATATGGGTTTCCTTGATATCTGCTTTTCGAGTGCTTGTATTGCCACATCTAAAGCCTCAGCTCTCTTTTGTGGGATGATACCACCTCTCGGTCTTATTTCATGTAATTCCTTAATTGCTTCAATCTCTTTCATAAAATCACCTGCTTTCTTTTCTCTTAAAATTCTCACAAGGTACATCAAGCAAGCAACCACATCTTTCAATTTCATTCAAGCCCCAGTATGTCTTGTATCTGTAAGAGTTTTGACAGTTAAAGCAAAAATCCTTGCCATTGTTCGATTTGTAACTTGTCTTTTTATCCTCTAACTTTTCTTTGAGGTTTTCGTTTATCTCTTTGAGTTCTTTGATTTTTTCCTGTGATTCCCTAAAATCTTCAATGAGTTTATCATATTTCTTCTTACTTAAAATCTTCATTCTGCTACTATTCCTCGCTTTCACTATGATTTATATATCTACTATTCGATAGTTCCATTTCTGTAATTCTTTTATTCATTACTTTTTTCAAGCTATTAAGCATTTCATATCCGGCATCCATTCTCAATTTTACTTTCTTATAAGCTCTTGAATATATAGCGAGTGTCATTGTTTCTGCTTGTGATATAAGCTCTGCTTGTGCAGTTTTATCTGCAACTGTTTTTCCTGTTGCCTGCTCCCTTGCTTTTGAATACACTTCCTGCCGGATAGCTTTGCAAGTATCTTCTTTAATGCCTAAGTCTTCCTGTGCAGAACCAGTGAAGTATAATATATTTGCTAATTCTAATATATGCTTCTCTAATGTGTCATCAGTTAAAGAATTATTTTCTCTCAATTCTAATCTGATAATGTCCATTTCTACATCAAGTGACTTACAATAATTATTTACAAGTTTATCTGATATTTCCTTGATTGTATCACTTATGTTATCCACATTTTTCATTATAGATTCAGCAGTTTTTGGTTGTTCGTTATTTACTTTTATTCCTTCTCTACGACTTGCCATTTATTATCACCTCTTTATATCTGTATTTATCAAGTTTAAAATCAATACAAAATAAAAGTTGCTTTAATGCTTCATTAGTTATTTCATGTTCAGCAGATAATTTGCAAAGTAATAATCTTATATCAGATAAATCTGTAATGACTTCAGTTTCTCCCATTATAATGCCTCCTTATTATACCCAAAATTCCATATCTATTAGATGCTTTGTATATACATTTCTATCATTTAATCGCATAAATCTTCCATATAAACCATCAAGGCTCAATAATTGATAGAATTCATTATCAGATTTTCCTTTGTATATGTGCATAATGTTATTATAATGTTCCATTATAATGTCTCCTTCCGTATTCTGCTATTAACAATGCCTCTGCCATTCCGTCATGGTCTTTCTTGCATCTATCAGTTGCTTTTAAATTAACACTAGGAAATAATCTCTTGCATACTTCAATGGATGTATTTTTGTCCGAAGTGCAGGAAAATTCTTTTTTCCACTTCTGTGGCATAACAAGTTCATAAGGTATTCCGTAGGCTTTTAATACACCTTGAATGAAACCAAAATTCATTCCAAAATTAAAGGTGCTTGATACTCCTTGCTTAGGCATTGCGTGAACGTGTTCCAAAGTACATACAACTCTAAAACCTTTAAAATCTTCACATAATGAAATTAATTCGTCATCAGAATAACAATATGCTTTTACAAGCGGTGTCACAAATTCCGGACGTATGTTAATAAATGCTATTCCACCATTTTTTCCGGGGTCAATTCCTATATATATCATCTAATATCACCTTCAATCTCACTTTGTACTCTGCATTTCCATTATTCATTTTGACTTTTTCCATAGGTAATCCTATTCTTATAAGTTCTTCGACTAACCTATTTGCCAAAATACCTTTAATCCATGATTCCTGTATAATATCTTTATTCCGTTTATCTAAAACATAAGAAGCACCAATCGTAGAAACTGAAATAGGCTGTTCAATAATTTTAAGTGGTTGAAACTTTAATTTATCAATTTCTCTTTGTAGCTCTTCTATCTTTTTATCTTTCTTTGTTTTAATACCAAATATCATTTTATCCCTCCTTATTCCATTCAAATACAGCATCATAAACGCCTTCAAAATACTTATATATGCACTGAATGCAAATAAGCCTACGTCCTTGATTTGATACAGAACTTTCTATATTAACTTTTTTACCACATAAGACACAAGTATGTCTTAATTGGTCACTGTAACTTGTGCCCCACTGTCTGAATACTCTTATATTTTCTTTATCATCTTCTTCATTTATTTCTGGTAAATTCTTAAATAGCTTTTCATAAGGGGTTCCGTTGAATGTTGTCTTCATTTTACTATCACCTCTCCAAAATTTAATTTTTTATCTATGGCTATATAAAAAGTATCTGGCACATCTTTTATGCCTTCATAAAACCACTTATTCTGTTTTTTATCATATCGGTGAGACATTAACTTAAATAAATTAAATGTGTCTTCACTCATTATGAGATAAGATGTGTTACAGTCTATTTCAGAATATTCTAACATATTCTCCAGTTCTGCATCTACATCCATATCAGATATATTGAATAATAACATAAAACTTATCCTACCTTTCCACATATTGACTTATATTTACACCATTTGCAGTTTCTTGTATCTTCTGTTTTAGGTGGTGCAATCATTCTTTCAACATATCCTTCACATTCCGAAATATAATTGCATAACCAGTTTTTCATATCCTGAGTGACTTCAAATACTTCCGGAACTTCAAGTGTACAAATGTCTCTGTTTTCGTACATAACAAATGCCTTGTCTAAATCAAGCACAGTACAATAGCAAATAACTTGATTATGATGCTGTTCTAAACAGCTATTATCAAGTTGATTATATTTGAATGATACTACATTCTTGAACTCCCATAAGTAATCTTCATTTGTAGATATCCTTCTTATAATTCCATCACATCTAAAAGATAGATTCAATGCAGTATCTATAAGATGTGTTTCTGCTCCTTGTGTTCCTTTCACTATCAAAGATTTACATTTGCCGAACTTCTGTTTTTCTTTAACATATTCAGCAACATCAAGATATTTCCAATCGTAACCCATCTTCTGCATATTCAATAAGGCATTTTGTAATGCTTCATGCCGGGCTGTTCCTGTATCAGCCATTCCAGTAGAATTATATTCTACCACTTCTGGGTCTTGCGGTGCTCTTGTTCTTGTAAAATACATATTTCTCATACAATGCAGGGAAGATGGCTTATAATAATTACTTCCGGGTCTTCTTCCTTCTTGCTCGGCTCTCTCAATACAACTCATAACATCTGCCAGAAACTTCTTATTTGCAGGAAGTTGTGGCTGATTGTTGTTTATCAAGTTTAATAATCTTCTACTCACTTCATGTCCCCCTTATTATCATTTCCGTAACTTTTAACAGCTTTCTTCAAATAATCCACAAAATCAAAATCCTTATAGCTCTTTAATTCTTCTTTTGTGCATAAACTATTAATCATACAATAGTTAGATTCTAATATTTGTATAGCTTTAGTAGCTTTCTTTGTCATTTAATTTTCCTCCTTATTTCCTATATGATAAAAACATCATAAAACATCTTCACTTGATATTTTTTGGTTTATATTATCTTCTAAATTCTACATCTACAACAGTATCATATGTTTCGCTTGCCCAGTTTGCAAAATCATATACATCTGAAATTTTAGAATAGAAATTTGTAAGTTTAGGTCTATGTCCATCCGATAATACTGCCTTAAATTCTGTACCATTCTTAAATACTATAACTTTCATTTTATTTACCATCCTTTTTCTTTGTTATAACTTCTCTAGTTATCCAGCGGCTATCTATTGGCTAATTCCTCAATAACATGTTTGCCCTGTTGAAGTTGTTTTTTTTTTATGTATTTCTTATTTACAAGTATATTGTAATACATATAACAAGAAATGTCAAGCACTTTTTAAAAATAAATAAAAAAAAACACACTTTTATATTTTTGATAAAAGTGTGTTTTCGTAATAGGGGGGGTATAACGTGACGTAAATGATAAAAGCAACAAGCTCAATCATTAAGCACATCTTAATATACTATTATTCTGTCATATTGTCAAGGTCTTCATCTTCTAGTAATGCTATGACCTGTGTTACTTTTCCGCTTTCAATCTTCAAAGCATTTTCATTTCCATAGCAAATTTTCACTGTATCATCCGGATTTGCCTGCAACTGTTCCTTCAGCATTGGAATATCTACACAACATACGAAGGGTTCAAAGTCCTTGCTTTCTACATAGTTGATAGTCTCTGTTGAAGCATCCTTTTTACTATGAATGTTGATACCCTTTCTTCCGAATGTGAAATATGCTCCATTCTTGTCATAAGGCTCAATAAATAATGCAAGCCTATCAAGCACTGATAAAAGTAAATCCTTTGGTACTTTGCAAGAAGATGTAAATGCTTCATCAAGATAAGCATTTACTTCACTTGCTGGGAAATCTTCAATTCCTTCCATTAATGCACCATCAATAATCACATCTTCTGTCACAAACTGAATATCTGTTTTTCCGATAAATACTTCAATATCTTCCTTTGTATTCAATGTCAATAACTGCATCTGCTGAGCTGAAATAAGAATAGATTCTTCATTATCAAACATCTTAAATCCATTAAATGTGATAACATTTGCATCCGTTGAAATAACAGTATCTCCACAATAGTAACCGGTCAATGCAGGGTTCTCAAGTGTTTTTGCAAGGGCTGATTTATTAATATTATAAGCCTGCATAACACTCGATAACTTTGTCTTACAATCTGCCATCTTAATATACTTCATTAGATTAATATCCGGGAATGAGATAAGTCCTTCCTCGTCTGAAATCAATGGAATCTTGTATGTTCCATTGGCTTTTACAAAAAGAACATCATCCTTTACAGATAAGTCAATATCTTCTGAGGTTGTCTTTGCAATTAGCTTTCCAAACTTATCCGCATCTACTGTGATGTCCATATCATCTCCGGCAACCTTATCAATGATAATGCAAAGCGTATTAGTCATATCTGTTGTAAACAGTCTTAGCTTTCCATCTGATAATTTAATACCTATCATTGAGGTAATAGGAATAAGATTATTAAATCCTGCTCCTTTAATTGCTTTGTTTACTGCATCTTTCATTCTGCTTGTTACTACTTTCATTTTTTTAATCCTCCTTAAAATAAGCTTTTTTTATAAAGACTGTTAAATGGCACACTTGCTACATTTTTACAAGCTTGCTCATAATAACTCTTTTTGAGTTCAATTCCCATTGCTCGTCTGCCCATTTCTATTGCCTTATAACACTCTGAGCCAATTCCTAAGAATGGAGTAAATACTATGTCGTTTGGATTCGTCCAAAGTTCAATGGCTCTTTCAATAACTGGCAACTGTAAAGGGCATATATGCTTTTCGTCCTTTTCTTCTCTAGCACTTTTTGCTTGTAATGTATCAGATTGTCTTATATCCATCCATACAGGACTTGCATAATTTTGCCACTTGCTAACTGGGAATGTTTCATTAGTATGTTCGCATCTCTCTGGATTATCTCCCGGTTTACGCATTGTTACAAGATAATCTGGTATTCCTTGTCTACTCATACAACTATCTTTTTTCAACTGCTTGTGAAGTAGTCCAAGTGCCTTTGTTCTCTGCATTGCGATTACTGGGTCTTTCCAGATACAAACTTCTGAATGATAGATGAATCCGCTATCTTGAAATAACTTAATCAATAATCCTCGAAAATCTTCAATTCCTATAAATCCATCTCTTTCTTTGCTTGTAGGTAAATTCATACAATGAAAACTTACTAATCTTCCAGGCATTGTGATTCTGTATAATTCAGAAACTATGAACTTAAAATGTTCATAAAATTCTGTTGTGGTTCTACAGTTTCCCAAATCTCTATCACTATTGGAATAGGTATAAAGACTTGCAAAAGGCGGAGAGAATATAGAAAAGTGAATACTATTATCAGGTATTCCTTTCATAATCTCACAGCTATCACCATTATATAAAGCATATTTATCTGTGATTAACTGATTTTCAACATTTACTGCACTTTGTCCTTTCATTTCATTTCCTCCCATTCTGGTAGTTTCATTTTTATTTCTGCATCATATTCATCTGTCATTCTTGTCGTGTTCTTTATTTCATCTTCAAGATACTTGGATGCAATTTCAACCATTTTTTTATTCATTTCATCAGCAAGTCTGCCTTTTTCAAGAATATTGTTATAAACTGGTAATTCTCTTGTACTTATAACAATATACACATTTACTTCTTTTGTCTGCCCGAATCTGTAACATCTTCGTATAGCTTGATAGTATTTTTCATAACTATCTGAAATTCCACAAAATATAATATTGTTACAGTTCTGCCAATTCATACCAAATCCGGCAATCTTTGGCTTACTTACAAGGAACTTTATATCACCAGTTGAAAATCCTAATAATGATTTTTCTTTGTGTTCATTTGTATCTGAACCTGCAACCTGTACAGCGTTCGGAATTGCTTTTTCAAGTGCATTTCCTTCATCATTAAAATCACACCAAATCAAGCAATTTTCCATATTATTAGCTTTTATAAGTTCTGCACACTTTGATACTCTTTTACTAAGACTTTCTTTTCTTGCTTCTCGCCTATCTTGTAAATCTGTTACAACACTAGGAATCAGCTTTCCTCTCTTTGTTTCTCCTGCTACTTTTACAACTTGCACATTCAAGGCAGGCAATTTATATTTATCACCATTATAACCTATATCTTCTGGAGTTTTCATCACGCTTGCCCAACTAGATACCCAATGCCAAAATTGTTCTTCTGCGTGTCCTTTTAATCTCCATTTACTTGTGTTTCCACCATCGTGTACAAAATAAGTAGCAAGCATTTCTGTTCTTGTCATTACTCCTAAAAACTCTGAATGATTACCTAATTCTTCATAGTCGTTTGGTGCTGGAGTAGCAGAACAAGCAAGTTTATATTCTGTTGCTCTAAACTTATCAATCAATGCTTTTGTAGTCTTGCCTGAAAATGATTTTAATATTGAACTTTCATCAAGCACTATGCCGATAAATTCATCAGCATTAAAGTGTTCTAACATTTCATAGTTAGTAATATTGATTCCATCTTTTACATTGTCTTGAGTTCTACAGATGTTTACATCAATGCCG
>CALEJY010000198.1 GCA_937898445.1 uncultured Candidatus Melainabacteria bacterium
AGCCACTTGTGTCAATGTTGGTGATATTTGTAATGCTTATCTAAAAAGTTTTTCATGGTCTATCAATGCTGATTTAGAACCCCTCACCCTGCCCTCTCCCACAAGGGGCGAGGGGAAAGAAGAAAATGTTGGTGATGTGAAAGAAAATAACTTCAACGATAAGGTCTACTCACTATTCACTACTCACCATTCACTTATTCATAACGATACGGACTTTTCACGTTTCACTTCTCACTTTTCACTAAGAAAAACTGCCTTCACTCTCGCAGAAGTTCTTGTAACACTCGGCATAATCGGTGTGGTTTCAGCGATGACTGTTCCAACTTTGATGCAGAATTATCAACGTCAGAGTTATGTAACTCAATTACACAAAGTTTATAATGAAGTTCAACAGGCAACATTGAGAAAGTTGACTGATACCAATGCTATAAATTTGGTTGAGGCTGGCTTAACAACTACTGATAGTATGAAAACTTTTTTGCATGATTATTTTAAAGTAGTTCAAGATTGTGATAATGGTGTTGCTGCTCCTTGTTTTGTTAGTGATTATAAAAATTTGAATGGAGGGGCATTTACTCAAATCAATGGTAACAAATGGACTGCCGGAGCGTGTGTTTCTTTAGCAAGTGGAGCTTCTATTTGTATGGACAAACCTACTTGGTTTACGGTTAATTATAATGGAGTTGCTCAAACTGCAGGAAATGTGTTTGTTGATATAAATGGGCGAAAAGGTCCAAATATTGTTGGTAGAGATGCGTTTTATATGGCAATATTCACAGATGGCGTTTTAGATGCTGGAAATGTAACTCCAATTTGCAGAACTCAAGGTGTTTGTAATGGCGGCTCTATTGAAAGTGCAAGACTGTTAGGAAATTCTTGTGAAAATTCTACTACAACATCAGACTATGCTTGTTTTGGAAAAATTCTTAATGCAAATTGGCAAATGGAATATTAATTTTAAAATCTCCCGTATAACTTGAAAATAAATTTTGCGCGTGGTATTTTTATAATTACGAAATTATAAATAGAATCGAGGAAAATTTATGACAGAAGTTAGAGTAAGAATTGCTCCGTCACCAAGCGGAAACTTACATGTTGGTACTGCAAGAACTGCATTGTTCAATTACTTGTTTGCTAAGAAAAATAACGGCAAATTTGTTTTGAGAATTGAAGATACTGATGCTGAGCGTACTAAACAAGAATACATTGATAATATTTTTGATAGCTTGAAAGCTTTGGGTTTGAACTGGGACGAAGGTCCTGATGTTGGTGGTCCTTACGGTCCTTATACTCAATCTGAAAGATTTGATATTTATCCAAAATATGTTCAAGAATTGCTAGACAAAGGTTTTGCTTACGAATGTTTCTGTACTCCGGAAGAACTTGAACAAGAAAAAGAAGAAGCATCAAGAAACAAAAAACCTTATGTTTATACAAAAAAATGCTTGAATTTGACAGAAGAAGAAAAAGAAAAACTTAGAGCAGAAGGTAGAAAACCAGCAATCAGATTTAATATTGCAAAAGCTCAAAAAGCTTTCCATGATACTTCTATGTTGACTTTTGATGATATGGTTAAAGGCGAACTTCATGTTGACACAAACTTGCTTGGCGATTTCGTTATTATGAAATCAAACGGAACTCCAACTTACAACTTCGCCGTTGTAATTGATGATATGTTGATGAAAATTTCTCACGTAATCAGAGGTGAAGACCATATTTCAAATACTTTCAAACAAATCTTGATTTTTGAAGCTTTGGGCGCAGAAGTTCCAAAATTCGGTCACTTAGGAATGATTTTAGCTCCTGATAGAAGTAAGCTTTCAAAACGTCACGGTGCAACTGCCGTTTCTGAATTTGTTGAAAAAGGCTATTTGACTGACGCTTTGATTAACTTTGTTGCTCTATTGGGTTGGTCACCTTCTGATGGTCAAGAAATTAAGACTGTTGATGAAATCGCTCAAGATTTCAGAATACACGAAATTTCTTCATCTAACTCAATTTTTGAATACGATAAATTGAACTGGATGAACAGTCATTATATCAAAATGCTTTCAATTCCTGAATTGAAGGAAAAATTGAAACCGTTCTTGACTAAATACGATTTGAATGAATTGACAGATGCTCAATATACTCGTATGGTTGAAGTTACTTACGAACCATTGACATTGTTGTCAGATATTACTGATGCTGTTCCATACTTCTTTGGAGAAGATGTTGTAATGGAAGACAAAGCAAAAGAAACTCTTGATACAGAAGTTTCTCAAGATGTTTTGAAAACATTTATGGAACAAGCAAAAGACTGGGAATGGACAGAAGAAAACTTGCACGAAAAATTGGAAACTTTCAGAGCTTATTACAAGGAAAAAGGTGTTAAACCGAAAGTTACAATGTGGGCAATCAGAGCAGCAGTTACAGGTAGAACTTGTGGAGCTGATATGACTGCAATCCTTGCAATTATTGGTAAAGAAAAAACATTCCACAGAGTAAAAGCTGCAATGAAACAAACTGTTTAGTAACAACAAAAATAAATTGAAAAAAGAGTAGAGCTTTTATGTCTACTCTTTTTTTTTATGATTTATTCAATGATGGTGTGGTTTTCAGGGATGAATTATGTCGTTACGAGCAAATTTTAATTTGCGTAGTAATCTCATTATTTTTCTATATGATGGGATTACTACGTCGTTTCACTCCTCGTAATGACAGTTATGTTTGAGCTATCAAAATGAAAATAATTATAAAATTAAAAAACTTTTCTTACGGTTAGTATTGTTAAAAATCCAAATAATTTATACTTTGCAGTATATGGTGTATAATATTCTACTTTTAAAAGATTTATTCCAAAGCAAGAGATTTTTAATTTTTCGGCATTTTTGCTAGGTAATAGTATTGGAATATTATGGTCTTTCATAAACTTTAACATTTCTTTTTCAGCATAATCTCTGTCATCTGAGTGCTTTTTGCTTTTTTGAGTAACTGTTGAGCCTTCATTCTTTCTATAATGATAGAATGTATTTGGAACAGTTACTAAGCCGTTTAATGAATAAATAACTTTTACAAGCCATATCATATCTTCATAATATCTTCCTTTTTCAAATGGAAGGTTTATTTTTAGGAGGCTTTCTCTTTTGTAGATTTTGTTCCAAACATAATTCCATTTTGGAATATATACTGCTTTTATTTTTTCTGCCGGATTTGTAATTTTTTCTTCTTTTTTATATTTAAGCCTTTTGGTTCTTAAAATTTTCCCTCTCCTATAATAACCCGCAGTTGCAATATCAACATTGTATTTTTGAGCGGCATTATATAATTTTTCAAAAAAATCTTTATCAACCCAGTCATCTGCATCAACAAATCCAATATATTCTCCTTGTGCTTCAGAAATCCCATTGTTGCGAGCCATTGAAACTCCTAAATTTGCTTGTTGAATAATTTTTATACGATTGTCTTTTGATTTGAATTTTTTTAATATTGTAAGCGAATTATCTGTAGAACCATCGTCGATACAAATAATTTCGATATCTTTAAGAGTTTGATTTACTAACGAATTTAGACATTTCTTTAAATATTTTTCAGCATTAAAAACTGGTATAATAATTGATATTTTAATGTTTTCCATAATAATTCTCCTTATTTATGCTACAAAAATTTAGTACATTGGTTTGTTGTATGCGTATGGTATTTTGTAAAATTTAATGTTTACATATATTTAAACATAAATATGTTAATGAAAACTTAAATGTTAATTTTTATGTATGTAAACATCTAAAATATAATAAAAATATACACTTGCATTATTAAAAATTGTTCGTATATGTCATATTTTATTAAAAGAAATACGATTATGATGAAATTTGACGATAAAAAATTTATAGGTAATACGATAAAACTATATAGAAAAAAGTTGGGCATTACGCAATCAGAACTTGCGGAAATGGTTGATTTGAGTGACCAGCATATTTCAAGAATTGAAAGTGGGTGTTATATTCCTTCTTTAACAACTTTTTTTGATTTGGTAAATGTTCTTAAAATAGATTTGCAAGAATTTGGGTTTGGGATTGAAACAACAACAAATCCGGTAAAAAATGAACTATTAAATAAGATATCTTCTGCTACAGATTTGGAACTGGTTTTTTATAATAATGCAATTAATGCAATAGATGATAGTTTGGAAGAAACTAAAAGAAAGTAGTTTTTTATAATTTTTATTTAGTTTTTTAAGTGGTTGAAATTTTCATGCTACAATTTTTTTATGGAAGAATTTACACATTATACAGTTATGAAAAATGAGGCCGTTGATGCGTTGGAATGTCAAGACGGCAAGATTTATGTTGATTGTACTCTTGGCGGAGGCGGTCATAGTGGTTTGATTTTGAGCCGCATTCAGCCAAACGGGAGATTGATTGCGTTTGATGTGGATGAAGATGCTATTAAAACTTCGTCTGAAAGGTTAAAAGATTACAAAAACTTAACAATTGTAAAAAATTCCTATACAAATATTAAGGAAGTTTTACATTCTTTGGGTATCGAAAAAATCACCGGTGGCGTACTTTTTGATCTTGGCGCATCTTATCATCAGTTTCATAAGGGTGAAAGAGGATTTTCTTTTTCAAAAGAAGCTCCGCTTGATATGAGATTTAATCAAGATGCTGATTTTTCGGCGTATGATGTTGTAAACACTTATTCAGAGGATGATTTAGTTCGGATTTTTTCTGAATATGGAGAAGAAAGATTTTCAAAAAGAATTGCAAAAAAAATTGTTGAGCAAAGAAAGCTTAAAAAGCTTGAAACGACGACTGAATTAGCCGATTTGATAGTAAATTGCACCCCACATGTAAAATCGTCAATACATCCGGCTACTCGTGTTTTCCAGGCAATTAGGATTGAAGTTAATCAAGAGTTAACAAATGTAAAAAATACTCTGAATGATGTGTTGGATTTATTAGATTTTGGTGCTATAATAAGTGTAATAAGTTTTCACTCTCTGGAGGATAGATTGGTGAAACACTTATTCAAATATCACTCGCAAAAATGCCACTGTGATAAGTCGCAAATGATTTGTCATTGCCCGCCTCCGATATTGGAGCTGGTAAACAAAAAACCGATAATGGCGAGTGAAGAGGAGATACGGGAAAATCCACCATCAAGAAGTGCCAAACTCAGAATAGCTAGATGTATAAGGCACTAGAACAATAAAAAGGTTAGAGAAGATAGTATTGGGGTATGCAAGTTGAATACAGCTAGAGTAAGAACAGAAGAATTTGAACAAGTTAGTTATTCACAAAGAGGTTATGCAAGTAATCCGATAAGAGAAGAAAATCAAGTTATCGAGGGGTATTTTCAAAAGGAGATATCACAGAAAGCTATGGCAATAAGAAAAGTAAATAAAACATTATGTGGATTATTAGGAATAGCAGTGCTTGTCGCATTTGTTAGTTATTACTTTGCAATGTCAAATGAATTGGCATTGAATAAATTGAGCCGCCAAATTACTACTCTTAATGATGAAAATGCAGAATTGCAAAATCATTTGGATAGATTGAAATCTTTTAACAATGTTGATAGCAAAATGATGCAATACAATATGTTGCAAAAAGCTGCTAAAGTTATTGAAGTTCAAGCAGTTCATTCTGCAACTCCTGTTGTTGCAAAGCCTGAAAAAACAGCATCTTTCAACTGGGCTATCGGGTATTAATACATGATTGATATTGGAAACAATACGGAATGTTGAAAGAATTTTTCGGAGTTGAAGATTAGAATATTTTTCCGAATTTATCTATATTATTTTTTAGATTTTCATTATCAATGTCATTGTAATTTAGAACATCAAACTGATATGGAGTTGGAAGTTCATCTAATTCAGATGCAATGTGTCTAAGGAGTTTGTCGTCAATATTTCCAAACAATGCAAGGTCAATATCAGATGAAGGTTTATAATTCCCTTTTGCACGTGAACCAAATATTTTAACTTCTTTTATTTGCGGGTATTCAGAAAGTAATTTTTTTATTATTTCAATAGTTTTTTCTGATAAACCAAAATTATTCATTAATTTGTCCTTCTAAAAAAATAGATAATTCATTAAACATATTAAAATAATTAGTTAGAATATCGTTGCAAAGTCCTTTGGCAAATTCTTCTTTATATGTGTGGACAGTTTTATTTCGAGCTTCCATCATTTCAATCCAACCTTGTCCGTCATTTATAAAATTCATTTTAAATGCTTCTTTGATAGAATCTCTAGGAGTATTTACCATAATTCCGCTATATTCAAGATAATCTTTTAATGTTTTCCAACCGAGTTCAAATGTCATTTCAAAAGCTTGAACCAATGCCATTGTATATATTTTTGAGTTTCCCTCTTTTTGAATACAATCTATCGTTTCAGAAAGATTTGAAAGCGCTTGTTTATAATTCTCAAAACGTTGAACCCAGCGAGTTTCCATAAGATTATCTCCTTTTATTTGATTATAACATTAAAACAAGAAAATAAAAAATATTTAACTAAAGTATGAATTTCCCCATACTAAAGTATGAACTTTTGTAAAATTTATTAAAGTTTTTTCTATAGTGTGCCGTAAGTATAAATGAAGGCATGTATGTAAGGAAAATTTCATGAAAAGAAAAGAAAATAATAATGGTGTTTCACTGTTTTCACAGTCTGATTATTTGGTTGGTCAAGACCCCATTGAAGAAATTTTTGCACTTAACTTAGGTGATTTTATAGCTGAAAACTTGATTTCAGAGGATTTGGCACGAAAAATCGGTAATAACGTAAAAGATAAAAAAGCTGGTTTGATTAACCAATTGAAAGAATTGGTTTCTATTTATTCTTTGCAAAATACTCTTTGTGTTTTGAGTTTTGACAAATCCGAAGAACACGCTATTTATACGTCAATTGCTCAATCAATAAGACAGATGTTGGAGCTTAAGGCATGCCATATTTATCTTGATAAAAATAATGAATTGGAGCTTGTTGGAACAACTTCTGAAACTGCTCAAAAATATTCAGAAGACGAAACAACTCCGATAGGAAAAGCTTTTGTTTCAGGTGAAACTGTTGCGGAAGATGTTACGGTTGTTCCTATGCACTGTAATATTAAATCTACAGGGGTTATTGCTTTAGAAAATGATACTCCTATTAATAAAGAATACGTTGAGTTGGTTGAAAGTATTGCGGTGCTTTTCGCAACATCAATGACTTTGCAATCTCAAATTGATGATGCAAACAGAATTATTGAAGATGAACATTCTGCAGTATCTGATTTGCAACATATCAGAGCTGAATTGACTGCATTAATCGGTGATTTATGCGATTATCAACAAAGTTTTGTTGAACATTTGGCTTATGCAGTTGATACAAAAGGTCAATATAAGGTTTCACATTCTAAAAACACTGCAAAATTGGCTCGTAAGATTTGTAAACAGTTAGGATTGAACGAAAAAACTACTGATTTGATATATTACGCAGGTTTGTTGCAGAATATCGGTAAAATTGCAGTTCCTGAAAAATTGTTTGCTGCAAACGGAAAACTTTCTCCTGAAGAATTGAAATCAATTCAAGAGCATGCCGATTTTGGCGTTCACTTGTTGATGAATATTAACTTCTTGTCTGAAGTTGTTCCGTATATTACTTACCAAAAAGAAAGATATGACGGATCAGGTGAGCCGGAAGGTTTGAAAGGTCAATCAATTCCGTTTGGTTCAAGAATTATTGCTGCAGCGGATGCATATTGTGCCATGACATCTGACAGACCTTATAGAAAGGCTATGCCGGTAGAAAAAGCATTAGAAATTATGCAATCAGAAAGTGGTAAAAAATGGGATCCGGTTGTTGTTCAAGCTTTGGTTGAATGCGTTAAATAGATGCTAAGATGCTTAAATTTCTCGCCCTTTGGGGAGAGATTAGAATTTGTTAGTGAGCTATTGTGAACTTACAAATTCAAGAGAGGGGTTATTAACTGAAAAAGCCCAAACCTCTTTGCATCTAGGCATCTATGCGTCTTTATTGCACTATACTAAACGCCGTAATTTTTTCGATTGCGATATTCAACCAATCGTATTTAAAACACATGTAGTCATTGCACTTGCAATCATCTTCTTCGCAGGTACAATAATCGTTAAGCCTGCAAACAAGGGCGTTTTCTATAGTAATAAAATCGTCGTGGCATTCTTCGCATCTTCCTTCGGGAATAAAAATTTGTCCGTCGATTTTAAGATGGTTTGTGAAAAGTGTAATTTTATGAGTTCCGCTTTCTTCAACAATTTTGCTTATTGATTTGATTAAATTTTTAGTCATATAATACATCTCCTTTAGGCAAACAGTTTAATTTATATTGATTAAAATTTTATTCCCCGATTTGGTAATGTTTACTTTTTTTCATAAATTGGGCAAAAAAATATGTTTGTGTTACAATATATACAAGGGATAAGAGTAAATTAAGGGGAGAAATAAATGGCTGAAACAGAAGTTACAAACGAACAAAAAGCGCAACAACAGGCTGCGCCGGAAGAAAAAATTGAAGTTAATGAGCTTCCTGATAATGATGAAGCCATTGAAACTAAAACTTCCCAAGAATATGATGCAAGCAATATTCGTGTATTGGAAGGACTTGAAGCTGTTCGTATGAGACCGGGCATGTACATTGGTTCTACATCTCAAAGAGGTTTGCACCACTGTATTTATGAAATCGTTGATAACTCTATTGACGAATCTTTGGCTGGTTTTTGTACAGATATTTACGTAACTATTAATAAAGATAATAGTGTTACTGTAGAAGATAACGGGCGTGGTATTCCGGTTGATATCAAACCTGGAACTAATAAATCCGCTTTGGAAATTGTTCACACAGTTCTTCACGCAGGCGGTAAATTTGGTGATGGCGGTTATAAGGTTTCAGGCGGATTGCACGGTGTAGGTGCATCTGTTGTAAACGCTCTTTCTGAAAAATATATTGTAGAAGTTTCTCGTCAAGGTTTTGTATGGCGACAAGAATATATGAGAGGCGAGCCTGTTGCTCCTGTTGAAAAGATTAAAGAAACAGATAAAACAGGTACAAAAACAACTTTCTGGCCTGATCCTGAGATCTTTACAGAAACTACTGAAATTGATGCTGATGTTGTTTCTAACAGACTTCGTGAAATGGCATTCTTAAATAAAGGTTTGAAAATTATTTTCGCTGATTTGAGAACTGATTCCAACGAAATTTACCACTATGTAGGCGGTATCGGAAGTTATGTAGAGTTCTTGAACCAAAACAGAAATGTTTTGCACGAAAAACCGATTTATATTGATAAAGTTGTAGATGGCATGCAAATTGAAGTTGCTATGAAAGCGTTTTGTCATTCGCTAACAACATCAACACGCATTCAGGCGGAACTCATTTGACAGGGTTTAGAAACTCTTTAACTCGTGTATTTAATGATTACGCAAGAAAAAATAATATCTTGAAGGATTCTGATCAGAACCTATCCGGAGAAGATGTAAGAGAAGGCTTAACAGCGATTGTAAGTGTTAAAATTCCTAATCCGGAATTTGAAGGACAGACGAAAGAAAAATTGGGTAACGCAGAAGCAATGGGTGCAACTCAAGATGCAGTTCGTGACAAGTTGCAAGAATGGTTGGAATTTAACCCTAAAATCGCAAAAATTATTATTGAAAAAACATTACAAGCTCAAAGAGCTAGAGAAGCTGCAAGAAAAGCTAGAGAATTGACAAGAAGAAAATCAGTTCTTGAAAATTCTACTCTACCTGGTAAATTGGCTGACTGTTCAAACAGAGAACCTGAAAAATGCGAAATCTATATCGTTGAGGGTGATTCTGCGGGCGGATCTGCAAAACAAGGCAGAAACAGAATGTTCCAAGCTATTTTGCCGTTGAGAGGTAAAATCTTGAACGTTGAAAAAGCAAGACTAGACAAGATTTATGGTAACAACGAAATTCAATCTATGGTTCAAGCTTTTGGTATTAATATTAGCAGAAACCCTGATGAAGTTGATATCGAAAAACTTCGTTACCACAAAATCATTATCATGACCGATGCCGATGTTGATGGTGCGCACATTAGAACATTGTTGTTAACATTTTTCTTTAGATATGCAAGACCATTGATTGAAAACGGTTACGTTTATATTGCTCAACCGCCTCTATTCAAGGTTACTCAAGGTAAAACTTCTGAATATATGTATGATGAACATGCACTTGATAAGATGTTGAAAGAACGTGGTATCAAGAATTTGAGCTTGTCTGATAAAACTAAATCAAGAACAAAATCAGGCGATGAATTGTTAGAATTAGTTAAAAATATGTCAGCATTCTACAATTCTTATAACAACCCGATTTTGAATTTGTATCCGGCAGTTGTTTTGAGAGGTTTGGTTCGTTCTGAAATCACTCCTGAATGTTTTGAAGATCAAAACAGAATGAATGAAATCATTGAGTATTTGAACCATTACTTGCAAGACCACGCTAAAAACTACAATATTTCAGAGGCTGCAAATTATACTTGTTCTTTGAAATACAATCCTGAAAATTCAAAATATGCAATTCAGTTGAACTTTAATGAAGAAGAACACGTTATCATTAACCAAAATATCGTAAAAAGTTCTGAATATAAGAGATTGAAGGCTGCATATCCTGTTATCAGAGATTATTTGATTGAAGAAGAAGATAGCTTGATATTGGAAACAGATACAGAACAATATGAAATTAATTCTTTTGATAAACTTCAAAAATTGATTGATGACAGAGGTTCAAAAGGTTTACAAATCCAACGTTTCAAAGGTTTGGGTGAAATGATGCCTCAACAACTTTGGGAAACAACAATGGATCCTGCAACAAGAACATTGTTGAAGGTAAACTTAGAAGATGCAATGTTATGTGACCAATTGTTTGATATTTTGATGGGTGACAAGGTTGATCCTCGTAGAAACTTTATTGAAACCCATGCGGTTTACGCAACAAATATTGATACATAGGAAGCAAAGCAGCTAAGTGAAATAAAGTCCTCCCTAGTGAGGGAGGATGAAAGGTGGGTGCTGTCCCGTAAGGGAAATGTTATAAGCTTTCACCCATCTGCCCTTCGGACATCTTCCCCTATGACAAATAGGGAAGAATTGGGGCAACTACTTGAAAAATTACAAAAAA
>CALEJY010000199.1 GCA_937898445.1 uncultured Candidatus Melainabacteria bacterium
TAGTTGTTGGAGCAGATAGAATTGCTGCAAACGGGGATACTGCAAACAAAATCGGAACTTACACAGTTGCGATTGCGGCTAAATATCACAATGTACCATTTTATATTGCAGCTCCATTATCAACAATTGATACAAGCATTAAAACAGGTGATGAGATTGTTATTGAAGAACGTTCTCATGAAGAAGTTACACATATTAATGGCAAAATTATTTGTGCGCCTGATGTAAAAGTTATCAATCCTGGATTTGATGTAACTCCGCATGAATTGATTGCCGGAATTATTACAGAAAAAGGTATTTTAAGACCGGATTACAAAAAATCAATTGCAGAAGCATTTGCAAAATAAAGACGATAAGGTGATAGGCCTATAGGGCGATAAACTAGATATGAATAAAAATGTTAAAAAGCGTTTTGGAAAGAATTTGCAAAAATATAGGCGACAAAGAGGGTTGTCACAAGAAGAATTATCGTTGGAACTCGATTTAGACGGTTCTTATATTGGGAAAGTTGAAAACGTAAAATTAAACATTACGCTAGACAAAATAATCGCTATTGCCAGTTATTTTGGAATTGAAGTTGTTGATTTGTTTAAATAGTAATTTATTGATACATTTTGGAGCGAATTTGTTTGATTTCTGAAACTGTTTCTGGGTATTTGTCTGTCAACAATTCTCCGATTGATTTGTAGAGGTTAAGGATGGATTGCTCAATGTTTTTATGGTTCATATTAACCATATCACAAGCCATTTCTTCATTAGACAATGCAAGTCTTGTCATATCACGAAATCCGCTTGCTGCCATTTCAAGAGCCAGAGTATTGTCTTTTGTTGCCAATACAAGAGCTTGTGCCAAAACCATAGGCATGTGAGAAATCATTGCTGCTGCTTTGTCGTGTTCTTCTGCTGTTGCAAAAATAGGTTTTGCCCCGACAAATTTGATTATTTCAATAAGAGGCTCAATTGTTTTACTTTTTGGCTGCTTAGCTGCGTAATTACCTATTAACACCCACTTTGCGCCCTTAAACAAACCTTTAAACGAATGTTCAAATCCTTTATGTTCAGTGCCTGCCATTGGGTGTGACGGGATAAAATTGTACGGTCTTTGTTTTTGACAAACAAATTGTTTTAAACTACAAACATCTGTCACGATTGTTTCAGGTTTCAAAATATCTTCAAGCACATCTAACACCTTGAGAGTTTTGGTCATCGCAGTGCAAACAAATACTATATCTCTGTCTTTTAAGACATCATAAGTCTTAAAAATTCTGTCGCCGTTTTGCGATTGAGATACTGCGACAACATCGTAAACCTCGCTCAAATCTTTGAATAGCGACCCACCTATTAATCCTAAACCGATAATTCCAATTTTCATAAAAGAATTGTATCACAAAAATTAACATAAAAGCTTGACTGATAGTTACTCTAATGTAGTAAAATAATTTTGTTATGAAAAAATTTTTATTATTATTTGTTTTAACAATAGGATTGATTATTGGAGGTAAAGCTATGGCAAAAGAAGTTTTGACAGTGAAACAACAAGATATTGCGATTATCGCATCATATACTGCTGCCGGAAATTTGGCAGATTTGGATACTGCTATAAACAAAGGTTTGGATGACGGCTTGACAATAAACGAGATTAAAGAAGTTTTAATTCAAATGTACGCTTATTGCGGTTTTCCTAGAAGTTTGAACGGTTTAGGAACTTTGTTATCAGTTACTGACAAAAGAAAAGAAGCCGGCAAAAAAGATGTTGAGGGAGTGGCAGGAAGTCCATTAGTTGGCGATAAGTTGGAAGTTGGAACAAAAGTTCAGACAGATTTAGCTGGCTCTCCGGTAAAAGGTAGACTTTTCGATTTTGCTCCGGGAATTGATGAATTTTTGAAAACTCATTTGTTTGGCGATATTTTTGCAAGAGGAGTACTTACTCATGAAGATAGAGAAATTGCTACAATTGCCGCACTTTCAGCAATGGAAGGTGTTGAACCGCAATTGAAAGCGCATATTCAAATTGGTAAAAATACCGGTTTGACTGATGAACAAGTTGAAAAGATTATTCAGGTTACTAAAAAAGGTGGAGTTTTCAAACTTGGTGAAGAAAATAAAGCTTATGCAAAATACTTTGTTGGCGAAAGCTACTTAAATCCTTTGACATCAAATGGAGTACATTCTGCAAACGTAACTTTTGAACCTAAATGCAGAAACGATTGGCATATCCACCATAATGGCGGACAAATTCTGCTTGTAACAGATGGCAGAGGCTGGTATCAAGAATGGGGAAAGCCGGCTCAAGAATTGCATAGAGGAGATGTTGTTAATATTCCGGCTGAAGTAAAACACTGGCATGGTGCAGCAAAAGACAGTTGGTTTTCTCATGTTGCAATTGCAGTTCCTGCAGAAAATGCGACAACTGAGTGGCTTGAAAAAGTTAGTGACGAAGATTATAATAAGTTAAAATAATAGACATAAAAAGGTAAATAAATGGAAATAATAGATGTACAAACCCCGAGAGGACTTGTGTTGAAAGGTGCTATGTGGGGCAATTCTGACACAATGAGTACTGTTGTAATCATGATGAGTGGTATTTGCAGTAACGTTTTTCAAAACACTCTTTTGCCGGCAGCAGGTGAATTGTTGAGTAAAAATGGTATTGCATTTATTGCAGGGCAGGCGATGGATGCGTTTTCGTTCATAAGTTATTCAAATCTTAAAACCGGAAAACAAACTACAACCGGAGTGGTAAACGATGATTTTAGTTTGGCTTATGAAGATGTCGAAGCTTACGTAAAATATGCGAAAAATCTTGGTTTTACAAAGATTATTCTAGCAGGGCATTCTCTTGGGTCAAACCGAGCTATTCATTATCTTGCAAACACTACAGATGATTTTGTAAGCAATTTTATTTTGAGTGCGCCGATTGATTTAAGACATTTTTTCGATATTATTCCTGAAAAAGAAATGTATTTTGAAACTGCTCAAAAATTTGTTGATGAAGGCAGAGGGAAAGACATTCTTCCATTTGCGTTTATGGGATTTTCTCCAATGACTGCAAATACTCTTTTAGCCTTTTACAACGCAGAGAATTTGAAGAATTGTCCTGTAATCAGTAATGATGGGGAAACTCGTTCTCTTGCTCAAATGAAGGTGCAAGGTGCATTTATAATCGGTTCTCGTGATAGTATGACAAATAATGATTCAGAAGGTTTTGTAAGAAAAATTAATTCGTATTGCAAAAATCCTGACCAAAATAAAATTGTCGTAGTTCCAAATGCTTCGCATATTTATTACATGAAACACGAAGAACACGCACAAGCGGTTTTAGATTGTGTAAAGAGTTTTGACTGTATTGGTGTTGTGTAGTAAAATTAAGAAAAAAGGAGAAAAGATATGGATTTGTTAGAACTTTTGAAAAAAAGATATTCTGTAAGAAAATTTGAAGATAAAAAAGTTGAAAAAGAAAAATTAGACTTGATTTTGGAAGCAGCTAGAGTTGCTCCGACTGCTTGTAATTTTCAGCCACAGAGAATTTTAGTTTTGGATAACGAAGAAAGTCTTGAAAAACTAAAAAAATGCACTCCATATCATTTTCATGCGCCATTAGCTTTGATTGTTTGTTATGACAAAACAACAAGCTGGAAACGCAAAGATGGTGACGATATGGGAGAAGTTGATGCAGCAATTGTTACAACTCAAATGATGTTAGAAACTGAAAATATTGGTTTAGGAACAACTTGGGTTGGATATTTTGACAAAGCTGAATTGATAAAAGAATTTGAAATTCCTGAAAATTATGTTCCTGTTTCAATTCTTCCGATTGGTTATCCAAAAGAAGGAGTTGAGCCAAATCCTTTGCATTATGAAAGAAAAGATTTGTCAGAAACTGTGTTTTATAACAAGTTTTAATAAGAGTAAAAATAATCAATAGTAGGCGGGATATCTATCCCGCCTTAATTAATTGTTAATAAAATGAGATTACTACGTCGCTTCGCTCCTCGTAATTAAATTAAATAGGTAATATTCAATCAGCACACACCTACACCTCCCTCATTAGGGAGGGAAATTACTCCTTTTCTTAAGAAAATGTAATAGCTTTAACGATACGGTCTACTCACTATTCACAACTCACCATTCACTTATTTATAACGATACGGACTTTTCACGTTTCACTAAACTCCTTATCGCCTTTATCATAACGATTTAATCACTTTTTTAACCGGTTTTGTATCGGTCATTTGGGATGTTTTCTTGTTAGGTTTACCCCAGTTAAAGAAGTAGTTCAAACCTAATTGGAAACCAACACCTGTTCTGCCGCCGTTTCTAAAGTTAATTTGGAAGTATGAAGTCAATCTGTCTTTCCAAGTTTTTGTTGCACCTATACCGTAATTTATATATCCGTGACGCATTTCTGTGCTAGGAAGTTTTACGTTTCCGGCCTTACCGCCAACTTGATCATTAATGTTGAACATATATTGAAGTGTTCCGTAAATGCTCCAAGTATCTCTTGCATAAATCAAGTTTAACCCCGGTGCTACGTTAATTCCGTTCAATGTTCCGGCATTCATGCTCATTGTACCAAAATCTGTTCCCCAGTTTTGTTTCCCGAAGATGTTATAAGAAACAAACGCAGTCGGTTGAACAATAAAGTGTTTTGTTGCGTGAATGTTGTAAGCTGCTTTTGCTGCAGTACCGGCAAACCAGTTACCTGTTCTATCTGTGTTTCCGGCAACATTCATTTCGTTGAAGTAACCGCCACCGTAAGCAGTAACAGAGCCGATAAAGTTATTCTTTATGAATGTACCCATAAAGCCGCCTTGACCGCCGTTTTGGTACATATCAACATGGTTAAAGTTTTGCATTCCTCCGTTATAACCGATGTATGCGGTAGGAATGAATTTCCAACCTTTTTTCAATTTAACGGCAGGGAAATCAGCACCAACCAATGTTCCATAAACGTTATTTCCAACTCTTAAACCGTTTGTCATTGAAAGTTGTTCGAACGAAACATAAGTTTTTGTCCAAATTCCGCCATCTTCAATTGTTGATTGATATGGAGCAAACAATGGAGAAATAGATGAAGTTTTGTTTGCTTGTGCCGCCTTATCAATTAGTCTTTCGTTCGGCAAGATAAAGTGGTTTGTCAACATATCGTCAATTAACAATTGATGGTTGTATGCAGCAAGTGTTGCAACTTGTCCTCTGTAAACTTGCGGGTTGTAATCAACAAGGCTTGCGGTATAAGCTCCGCCACCTTGAGAGAACATTTGGTAATTACCGATTGGTGTAAAGATTTTCTTATCACCTGCGGTAAAGTTTACGTCGTTAATGTTTTGAGCATCAAATACTTGTATTTTAATATGTCTGTCGATTGGTGCAAGTCCAACAAAATTGAAATCAGAGATGTTCAAAGTTCCGTTGTTTTTACCATTTAGGTTGTTGATGATAAATGTATCACCTTTCCAATCACGAGGAGCAACGTCAATTGCGACATTGTTAATTCCATCAACTTCCATATTCTTAAATTTTCCGTATTTGTTAACAGTGTTGTTCATTGCGTTCAACAATGAATTTCCTGCCATATTCAAATTATCAAGTGTAAAGTCTGTTACTCCGCTACCAAGATGAAGGGCAGAATTTCCAAGAATAGAAGTAGTTCCGCCATTGATATAACTATCTTTGCCGTCAATCAAGATATTTGATTTGTTATTGAATATTGAAGTTCCACCGTTTTGTCGACGTTATCAGTTTTCAAAACGCCATTTTCTACACTTGTAATCAAACCGTTCCATTTGTCTTTTGCATCCAAGTTCAATTCAGAACCGCTTTTCAAGTTTACTGTTGCGCCTTTGCGGATATCAACATCAACGTCTTTTTGAATTACACTCGGATCTTTGATTGTTAGAACTGAATCTTTTAACAAGTTCAAATTACCTTTGTTAGCAATAATAACGTTTTCTTTGCCTTCTGCAGTAACCATTGAATAATCAAGAGTTCCGCCGTTTAGTGTAACTTTCCCATCTAAAGAGTCATTTGTTCCAAGATGAACATAGCCACCGTTTGTAATATCAAGCGTTGCGCCATCAGAAACAATTGTTTCAACTGTATCTTTAATATAACTTCCGTTACCTACAGTAAATATACCATCTTTACTTGTACTATTGATAGTAAATATTCCGCTTTCACCCTTGATCGTGCCGTTAGAAGATAAATCATCAACTGTCAAATTACCGCTGTTAAGGGTTACATTGCCAACCCAAGAACTATTATCTTTTAGAGAAACATTCGCAGTATTATTGATTTGAAGATTTGCACCATCTGCGATTGTAGTGTTTACTGTATCGTTAATAAAACTATTGCTTGCGAGGATTAAATCCCCTTTATTGATATTCAAATCACCTGTATTAGCTTCGAGTTTAGCGTTATTGTAGTTTGTGATATTATCTAAGTTTAATTTTCCGCCATCTAAAGTGATTTTGCCTAACCAAGTATCGTTGTTATTTAGGTTTGTTTCAGATTGATCTGTAAGTTCAAGTTCTGATTTTGCGTCAATATAAACTTTTGCAGCATTTTCAATTACACTATCTGCACCAAGAGTTAACTTTGAATTAACTGTATCTGAGCTGATAAGATTTAATTGTCCACCTGTAATTTTCAAAATTCCGCTTGCAGATTTGTCAGTTTTCCAATTTAATGCTCCGTTATCAATAGTTGTAGTGCCGTTGAAGAATGTTCCGGTTACATTTGTTTGAGCATTTGCGGCTTCATCTCCTGTTTGGTTGAATTTACCTGTGTAGCTTGAATTGTCGCCGTTCAGATTAAATATTCCGTTATTTGAAATATTTGCGTTTTCTTCGCCACTGATATCACTGTTGACAGTGTTTTCGCCTTTAAGCAAAGTGTTTGAAGAATTTGCCAAATATATTGTGTCAGTTTCTGTTTTAAATGTTGTACCTTGCAAAGTCATATTGCCGGCATTGTAGATAGCTCCACCTTTGCCAGTGCCTGAAACGTTATCGTTAAAGATTGTGTCAGAAATTGTAAGGTTTGTTTCGCCATCAGTCCTGCTAACACCGTTATAAATAGCTCCACCATCACCTGTTGATTTGTTGCCTGTGATAATTGTGTTTTCAACTTTGATAATTGCGTTTTGGTTTGTATTAGAAATTACAGAACCGTTACCATTTTTTACGGCATCTTTTACTGTAAGATCTTTAAGTGTAAAATTAATATCTTTATCACCTGTAATGTTGAAGAAACTTCCATTATTACCGGTTGGATTTCCGTTATCATCTAAAATTTCGCCTGAAAGAATATATTTTTCTTTATCAGTATCACCACCGCTTACAAGAAATTCTCCTTCTTTCATCTCATCAAGAGATCCTGCAATATGGTATGTGTCGCCGTTTTCTTTTTGAGTGAATTGGAAAAATCTCTTGCCTTTAGTTATGTTCATATCATTCAAAGTGCTTGATTTTGCATAATCTTTGATTGACAATTTGACAGATTGGTTATCATGAGTGATATCATAAGTCCAAGAAGTTGTTGCACCTGCGATTTTTCCAACACTTTCGCTATCGAATTTTGCACCATCTAAAGTTTTGTTTGTAGAGTTGTAATCGCCTCTTTGTCCGTTTTCTTCTCCAAAAATATGGATGTTCCCGAGTTTGAAGGTTTGATTTTGCTCTCCGTTTACAGTGATTGTATCTGTTGAGATTGTGTTTCCGTTATTGTCATCTCTGTTGATTTTGATATTGAAATTTAATTTTGTGTTATCGGTTTTGATATTATCAAATTCATAGTTGTTTAATGTTTTGTCGGTTATTAAATCAATTTCAGAATTATTAAATTCATAAATTGTAGAACCTGTGTATGTTGTGTCTGCTAATTTAACATTGCTACCGTCAAATGAAATTGTGTTGCTTTTGTCATTACCAATATTATTGCTCAAATTGATATTTCCACCGAAGAAATTAGCACTAGCTCCTTCACCACCTGTAAAATTGATTGCAGAATTTGTCAAATTTGCTCTATTTTCGCTTGTTGTAGCTTTTAGAGTTTGGTTTAATATAGCTCCGCTTCCGAGTTTGACATTAGTGTAATCAATAGTTCCATTTTTAATTGTCAAACTTCCGCCATTGATATTTTTCTCTCCGCCGAATAAAAAGCTAGAATTGTCAATAGTCGTTGAACCGGAGTTTTGTTCAAATTTACCGGTGAAACCTTTTTGATTTCCTATGATAGTTAAATCTCCAGTATTTGTAACAGTTCCAGCAGTACCTGTGATTTCTCCACCGTAATTAACAGTGTTTTTGAAATTCAAGTTCGAAATTTTTGTTCCGTCAACATTGATGTTTGAATTTGTGTTAGAACCATTTATATCAATAGTTAAATTACTATTATCGCTATTTGCGTTAGTGATTTTGTTGATTATATTATCTGCGTTAGTGATATTTTCAAGATTTGCAATTGCATTTTTTGATGCAAAGGTCAAACTATCACCTAAAGCAGAATTATTGTTGAATGTCAAAGTTGAACCATTAGCGGTTAATTTTCCACTACCATCAATTGTATTAATGGTCATATCTTTAGCTAAAATCAAGTTACCGTTTGTTGTAACAGAACTTGCATTTTCGATTGAACTATTTCCCTTAATAGTCAACAAACCGTTAGTGCCAACAACTAATGCTGCATTATTGATGGTTAATTTTGCATCATTAGAAATATCAATATCGTGTTCTGTATTCCAATTCAAAGTTCCGCTATTAATAGTGCTTGTGCCGCCGAAGAATTTTGCACCTTGATTTACGGTTAATACTGTATTCTTGTCTGCAGTTTGGTTTTGAGTGTAAGTGCCAAGATAATTTGAATTATCTCCACCAAGTTCAAGATTGCTAGATGTGTTAGTGATAGAACTTGTTGCAGTTCCGGCAATTCCACCGCCAATCGAAACTTTTCCTTCGCCACTGATATTAATTTCGCCTTCGTTATAAATATCGTTTCCTTCAGTTGCGGTATTGCCATCGAATGTAATATCTTTGCCTGACTGTGCAACCATATTAATAACACCGGCTTGAGAGTTATAAACCGCACCACCTTTGCCAACAGCACTGTTCTTTATAAATTCTGTTCCGCCGTTGATTGTAACAGTTCCGCTGTTGTTTTGGATTACACCACCGCTTTCAGTTGCATTGTTGTTAGTAAACTTAGTTGAAAAAGTACTTACATCCCCACCGTTATTGATAATTGCGCTATCAAAACCTTCGTATGAAGTTACTCCATCAATCCTTAAAATTTGAGCATTACCGTTGTATTCTCCGACTACAATACCTTTAATCCCGTTTTGCGCAATCAAAGATTTTCCGTTTGTACCGCCAAGAACCTGAAATCTCATACCGGCAAGTCTGTTGTTACCGTTTTCAAGCCATTTGGTTACGATTTCATCTTCTTTGCCGATTGTAAATGTTCTTGCATCAATATTTGAGTTAATAACTTCATATGCAAATCCGCTAGAATCACCCTCTTTGGCGATAATTAATTCATTTCCACTTACACTAACAGAATAAGATACTCCATCTACTGTAATGTATTTGTTTACATCTTCGATATTAGAATTAACTTCTTTATTTATAAATTCAATGATTGCAGTTGTTTGACCTTCCGCAAATGCTTTAGAAATATTTATAGGTCCAATCCAAAGAGTGCTATCAGATGATGTGTTGTTTACACTGTCTGCTGATACTTCGATTTTGTCTGATGCGCTTCCACTCAAACTTACATCCAATCTTAATTCCGGGTTCAAATCGCCGATTGTCAAATCTTTTACTTTGATTGTGTCAAGTTGACCGTTTTGAGTGTTTAATGTTCCGCTATTCAATGTCAAATTAACGTTGTCGAAATAATCATCTCTTGCAGTAGTTGCGTTTGCACCAAGTTGTAATGTGCCAGAATTTAAAACTATATCTTGGTTTTTAATTGTATTGTTGAAAATTACATTACCATAACTAACATCATTTCCGATATTGATAATTCCTAAATTCTTGTCATCAGTTGAAAGTCCACCGAAAATTCCACCGTTAAATACGATTGAACTGTTTTCTATAGCAGCAAGATTTAATTTACCCTCGTTATAGATGTCATTACCTTCACTTGCAGTGTTGCCATCAAATGTTACGGTTTTGTCGTTTGTTGCATAAATATTTACAATTGCACCGGCAGCGTTGTAAATCGCACCACCTTTAGCAGTTGCAGTGTTGTTTAAAAAGTCTGTGTTTGTAATGTTTAATGTGCCTTTTTCATTATAAACCGCACCGCCATTACCTAGTTTAGTTTCTTCTTGTCCTCCGGCTTCTCTAGTGAAAGTTGTTTCAGAAGCCTTGTTATCGCTAAAAATAGAATTGTTAAGGTTTACTGTTCCACCTTTGTTAATAATTGCAGAGTTGAAGTAGCTCCAACCTGTGTTGTCAGCTTTTTTAACATCATTGATTGTTAATACTTGATCGTCAGACACTGTGCCGAGTTCAATACCAATAACATGAGCATTTTGTGATGCAATAATATTTTTGCCGTTCCCGTTGATTGTCAACAATTTACCCTGCAAAATATTTGATGCAGTGTATGTGGTAGACGCTTTAGTATCAGTATCCCAAACACTATAACTTTTACCCCACGCATTATCATTTTCCGCTCCAGTAGGTTCGTAGCCTGTGATTTCTTCATCATCTGTTGCGTTATAGATGTAAGTTCTGTTATCAGCGTTTTTCAATGAAACTGCAACCGGCAATCCGCCAGCACTTATATTTTTGGTTACTTTGATAGAATCTATTGTTGTGCTTTCAGTGTTTTCTGCTTTGCCTTCCAAAGTATAACCGGCATGGCTTGTGATAATAGTTTTTAAGTCGTTGTTAAGAATAGTGTTTGCGGTATTTTTGTCGACAAATTGAAGAATTGTTGACTTACCAACTGCTGCTTTTTTAGCGTTATCATCTTCTTCAAACGTGATTTTGTCGATAGTAAGTGTTCCATTACCGGTAATAGTACTATTGATATAGTCAATAGTTCCGCCTAATTCATCTCCATTCCCTGACAAAGACAAATCAAGTCTTAAATTTGCGTCATTAACGACATTAATACTATCAGGGTTGA
>CALEJY010000200.1 GCA_937898445.1 uncultured Candidatus Melainabacteria bacterium
ATTGGAACAATTCACGTAAAATAGCTTTCACATTGGCGGAGGTATTAGTCACTCTCGGCATTATCGGTGTAGTTTCAGCAATGACTGTACCTACATTGATGCAAAATTATCAACGTCAGAGTTATGTTACTCAATTGCATAAAGTTTATAACGAATTACAACAAGCATCTTTACGCTATATGACAGACCGAAACGCTATTAATATGAAAGAAGCAGGTTTTATTAGTCAGGCAGCAGCTAATAGTTTTATCGAAAGTAATTTTAAAGTCGTAAATAGTTGTGGTACAAGTTTAACCCCTTGTTTTAAAAATCGAGCTGATTATAAAAAATTGTCAGGTGAAACTATTGCATCATGGGGTGGATGTCAAGGTACACGAACTCATTATTCTTTGGCAAGTGGTGCATCTTTAGGTGCTTGCTACAGAACAGATGGAACATCTATGGTTGCAGAAATTTTTGTAGATGCGAACGGGCAAAAAGGACCAAACATTGTTGGTAGAGATTTAATGAACTTCTTTTTATATAATGATGGAACTATTGATGACTATAGCGGTTCAGCACCTCCAATATCACAAGCGACAAGAGAAAGTATGTTTAACTCTGTTTGTGCAAAAGCAGGTAATACAGGTAGTTGGCACGGTTGTTTAGGAAAATTGATTAATGACAACTGGCAAATGAATTACTAACAAATAAGGCAGGATAGTTATCCTGCCTGTATCAATTTTTTATGTAGGTCGGATTTACTAATCCGACTTTATTAATATTTAGAAATTATTTCTTCTATTTTTTTAGATGAAGTTCCATTACCATAAGGGTTTTGCGCTTTTAAACGAGTTTCTTCTCTTGTTTTAGAAAGAATATTTTCGCTATAAGAAACAATTTTGTCATAATCAGCTCCGACCAAAACAGAAACTCCTGCATCAATACCTTCTTGACGTTCTGTTTCATACCTCATAACAAGTGTCGGACAACCGAATGACGGAGCTTCTTCTTGTATTCCGCCTGAATCTGTAAGGATTAATTTGGCATTCTTCATCAAATAAACAAGATACGGATAATCCAACGGCTTTAAAAGTTTTACGTTAGAGTATTTTTCCAATCTTGCATGAATTTTATCTTTTACATTCGGGTTCGGATGTACCGGAATAACGAATGTGTGGTCTTTATATTCGGTTACAAGATGTTCAATAGCATCAAGTATCCTATTTATTCTTTCCCCGTGATTTTCACGCCTGTGAGCGGTTATAAGCACCAACTTGTCATCAACTGTTATCCCAAGATTTTTATAATACTCTTTTGCGCTATTAAGTGTTTCTTCTGAAAGACAGAAAAGCGCATCAATAACAGTATTTCCAACTACAAATATTTTATTATCAGAAATATTTTCTTTTAATAAAGCCTGTCTATTCTTTTCAGTAGGCGCAAAATTTAATTCTGCAACACGAGAAGTCATTTGGCGCATAACTTCTTCCGGAAACGGTTCATAAATATCATAAGATCTCAAACCTGCTTCAACGTGATATACCGGAATTTTTCTGTAAAAACTAGCTAAAGCACCACAAAGAACAGTCATTGTGTCGCCTTGTACAATTGCTGCATCAACTTTGTTGTTATCAAAAACTTTATCCAAAGCGGTTAAAATACGTGTTTGGACTTCCAACAACGATTGATTTGGCTTCATACAATCAAGGTTAATATCAGCTTTTAAGCCAAAATAAGCCAATGTTTGGTTTGAAAGTTCTTTTTGTTGTTCTGTATTACAAACAATAACATTATATTTTTCTGGATATTTTTTAAGTTCCAAAATAACTGGCGCTAACTTAATTACTTCGGGGCGCGTTCCGAATACAAATAATATATTTTTCATAATGCTAAGTTTAATATAAAAATTAATCTTATGCAAATAATCCTAAGTATTGGATAATAGGGGGATATGCTGTATGTTTAACGCTTTATAATAATAAAAAAGGAGTGAAAAAATGATAGATTTGTATATTTCAGAAACATGCCCATATTGCCAAAAAGTTATGGGATTTTTTGAAAAAAATAATATTAGTTTTACCAAAAAAGATGTTGCAGAGCCTGAAAACCTAAGCTCTTTGTTAAAATTGGGTGGTAAAGCACAAGTTCCGTTTTTGGATGACCCTCAAAATGGAATTTCTATGTATGAGTCAGATGATATTATTGAATATGCTAAAAATAGAGGTTAAAAATGTTTTATAATACGTCAAACAACTATGAATACAATGATTGCGTTGCAATGGGAGCATGCTCAATTTCGCCGAATATTTCTTCTATACAAGAAGTTATGATGATTTTATTGAGGCAAATTTCGTATTATCTTGTAAAATTAAGAGATTTTGATATTGTTAAACCATCAATTGTTTTAGACATAATTACTCAAATCGCCTCTGTAGATGCGGTTAAAGATTTGTCAGAAGTTCAAGTGTTGAACGCTTTTTCAAAAGAATACAACAACTTAATCTCTGTTAGAAAAGAATATTTGCAACTTTGTAAAAAGAATAATAAATTGTGCGTTGATTTAAAGCATTTGATAAAATTATCGCCCAAAACCAGCCTGTCAGCGATCTTGAAAATGGGTGATAAAGAATTTTTGCAAAAATTCAAAAAAATGAGTGATGGTCAAAAATATTTGTCTGAAATATTGACCGCATCAATAAAAAGTGTCTGCGTAAACGTAGTTGCGTTAAATGATTATAGCGTTTTTTGTGAAGATTCAAGTAATGTAGTTTTGGATGCGCTAAATTTATTTAACAAAGCAAAAGTAAATTCGGATGTAATAAAAAATATGGTTAAATGCCTTGCAAATGAGGACATAAACCTCTTAAAACTTATAAATAAAGCGCAAAAAGAGAATTTCGGTCAAATCGAAAAAGCTGAAGTTTCGCATTCCACAAGCCCGAATAAAGCCATTATGGTTTCTGGTTCCAATTTGAATGATCTAAAAAATGTTTTACTTGCAGTGGACAATCAAAATATTGATGTTTATACAAACGGAAACCTTTTAATTGCGCATTCTTTTCCATATTTCAAACAGTTTGCAAACTTGAAAGGACATTTTGGAACAGGAGTTAATAGTACAATTCTTGATTTTGCAACTTTTCCGGGAGCTATTCTTTTGACCAAAAATGAAGCGCAAAATATTGAATATCTTTATAGAGGCAGACTTTTTACGACAGACAAAATCGCTCCTAAAGGTGTTGTAAAAATTGAAAACAATGATTTCACACCGCTTATAAATTCTGCTCAACAAGCAAAAGGGTTTGCCAAAGGACAAAATCGACAATCAGAAATTGTTGGTTATGATGAAAATGAACTCAATAAAATTATAGATAAGATATCGTCTACAAAGCCTGAAAAACTATATATAATAGGTTTATCCAGTCTTTCATTGGAACAAAAAAGTTATTTCAAAAAGTTTTATTCTATGATTGATAAAAACGATGTTGTGATTACTTTTTCATATAATCCGCAATTAGAGAATGTCTATGCCTTTAATTTAGGAAATGATTATTCTTTGTTGTATGAAGTTTTGCATAAATTGTTCTCGAAAATTCAGTTATCTTCTGAAAATATAATATTTTTCTTGACCAAATGTGATACAAATTCTTTAACAAACATAATTAATCTGAAAAGTAATGGTGCAAAAAACATATTTTTATCAGACTGTCCGCCAACAGTGATTAATCCTGCTGTGTTGAGAAGTTTCACCAAACTATTTGATATAAAAAATATGACAAATCCGAAAGAAGATTTGAGTTTGTAGATTTTTAAATAATAAAAGTAAAGAACCCCGAAAAATTCGGAGTTCTTTTTTTGTTAATATTAAACAGAGAATTGTTTATTAATATCTGTAGTGAGCGAAAGCTTTGTTAGCTTCAGCCATTTTGTGAGTATCTTCAC
>CALEJY010000201.1 GCA_937898445.1 uncultured Candidatus Melainabacteria bacterium
TCACATTGGCGGAGGTATTAGTCACTCTCGGCATTATCGGTGTGGTTTCAGCAATGACTGTTCCTACATTAATGCAGAATTATCAAAGGCAAAGTTATGTCACTCAACTTCATAAGATTTATAACGAAACTCAACAAGCATTTCAACAAATGATGACTGATAGAAATGCTCTTAATTTGAAAGAAACCGGTCTTTTGAGTACTACAGAACAAGCGACTGAAACTTTTAAAAATTATTTTAAAGTTGTTCAGGATTGCGGTAATAACTTTTCTCCATGTTTTGCATCAGAGTATCGTACAACGACAGGAACTGCGTTTAAACTTGCAGATGGAAATTGGTGGTCATCGTCTTTTGTATTGGCAAATGGTGCAGCAATTGGTTTGCACGGTTTAATTGCTTATACCGCAAATGATGTTAGTTATCCTTACGGATATATGTATGTTGATATCAATGGTGCAAAAGGTCCGAATATTACCGGTCGTGATTTCTTTTTGTTCTATTATTTTAATGACGGAACTTTAGATGATGTTGTTGCTCCTGAATGTAAAATAGCCGGAATATGTTCATCTACTCTTGAAACTCTACGTGTAAATGCGGCTTGCGTTGGTCAAGCTTGGCCGGGTGGATGTGTTGGGCGTATTTTAAACGACAATTGGCAAATGAATTATTAGATACAAAAAAGCAGTTGAATTAATCAACTGCTTTTTTTATTATGTTTTAATTTTTATTATTTATTATATTTGTCTAACAAGTTTGTTGAAGTGTTGACTGTGCTTACTACATCAAGATTTTTACCTGTTTCTACTGGTTTTTCTGTTGAATTTGTTTCTTCTTGAGGTTTAGCATCTGCTTTTGGAGCTTCACCAGCGTGGTGTTTTTCCATTTTCTTTTCAACTTTCTTAGCAAGAGGTGTTGCGATTAATGGAACGATGATACGTTTACCAACGATAGTTGCGGCTGAAACATCAGCTACGAACTTGAACAAGTCTAATGCGCCTTTTTCTGATTTGTCAAACTCTTTTTCGATAGGTTGTTTTTTTAGAGTGTGACCGGTTGTTTTCATATCTTGCATACGCATTCTTGAAACTGTGTTAGCTTTACTTGTTGGGTTGAATGATTTATTAAAGATTTTTTTGAAGATAGCACCTGAGTATTTTCTCATTGCAAAGAACATTGCAATTTGTGCGCCAATCATCAAAACACCGTTAGTTAAGTCTAATGCTGCAACGAATTTTCTTTTCTTTTCAGGAATTTTATCGTTGTTGATACTTTGACCAACGTACATTGCGCATCCGATACCATCTTTCAAGATGATTGATGTTACTGTTGCGGTTGCTAAAGCTTTTTCGGCATCTACTTCAAACTTGTTACCTAATTTTACTGCCGGTTTTAGGTTAGTTGCTTTTGCAATTGTTGTTCCGATTTTTGTTCCAATTGATTGAAGTCCGCTCATTATTTGTTACCTCCAATCTTTTGTGCTTGTTCCGGTTTCTTTTCGTCAGCTCCGGATAGGCTAGGGAAGAAGATATCCATAAATCTAGGATATACCCAGTTCAAAGCAGTACAAGTGATAGGTAATGTGATGAACACGCCTACACCGATTTTTGTGAACTGGTTCCAGCTCTTGTAGTTGTTTTCTACAAGTTTTTTATAGCCTTTTGTAATGTCTTTATAAACTTTCTTAGTTATTTTACTTAAATCTTTTCCGAATGTGTCAGTGTCGCAAAGAACTGATCTTTGAATGCTGCCGTCTACATCTTTGAAACTACATTGTTGTGCGATTTTTTCGATAGCTCCTTTAACGGCTTTTTGATCTGCGGTTTTAGTATCAAGTTTTGCACCTGTCAATTCTACAATTCTGTCAGCTAAGATGCCGTTTCTTTCAACTAAAGCGTTTTTGTATTTATCTCTTGTAAATTCGCCACCACACATTGTTTTGATGCAGTCGATACGTTGTAATGTTCTTTGAACTCTGCTATAACGTAAATCTTCAGGTTTGTTCAAGATTTCTTGAAGAAGTGTTTTAATATCAGGATTGCTTTCTTTTGCTAACAATTTTTGAACATCAGCTGTTACGTTTTGTTCAGAAATTTGACCGAATACGTTTCTGATACCAGCTTCATTGTTAGTTAACAATTCTGCTCTGTTGATATATTTAGCGATTTTTTCAGGAGTTTTTTGCAAAGCTCTTGCATCTTTGATATATGAATCAATTTGATCGTTAACTAATTTAGAAGTTGATTGCCAATCAAGATATCTTTCGCCAATATTGATTTTTCCAGTTTCTTGGAATTTTCTTGCAATATTGTCAACTTGTTCGTTTTGAATGTTTTCAACTTTAGCATTATAGTTTTTTACGTAAGCTTTTCTTTGTTCTTTTGCTTCTTTGCTGAACATTGATTTGATTAGAGAAGGTTTTGTTTCTCCATCTTTTTTCATTGCTTTTTTTACTTTTGATTGAATATATGTTTTTGTATTCAATTCTTGTTGGTCTAAGTTTGTTCTAGCATATTTTGAAATGTTAGGATTATTGAATACTTGGTCTAACCCTTTATCAATGTATTTTTGAACACTTGCTTGGAATACGATTGCAAGAGCAGCTGAAATTGGCTGTCTCATTGCAGTGTATAATTTAGTGTTTTCGTTTTCTTTCTTTTGTTCAGGTGTTGCGTTTTTAGGGGCTTTAACGAACGGGTTAAAACCGATAAAAATAGGTGCAACCAAACCTGTACCTAAAGCTGTAATTAAGATACCGCCAATCTCTCCCTTTAACCATTCAAGGCTTTTCATAGCTTCGATAGCTTTTGCATGAGGCAAGCTTTTTGCTATTCTTTCTGAATAAGATAACCCACCTTTAAATTGCGGTTGTGCTGCCTGAGCCTTTTGGTTTTGTTGATAGTTTGCTCTCCAGTTGGCAGTATAATTTTGTTTTGTTAAATCTACTTTCATTTTTTTCTTCCTACAACGATGAAACCTTCTATATATATATAGGTTTAAACAAGCAAAAAATTGCTAATTTAGACCCGTTTTGTTAAGTTTTGTAAACTTAACTACTGTCCAATTCCCCTTTTGTGCAAAGTTAGTAATAGACAGTGTTTTCAGCATTTCACTGAACGTTTTGTTTTTGATATATGAAAAAACGAGGAACAATAATGGTGTTTTATTGTAAGTATCGTCATTTTCAACGATTTGTGTCATGCTCTGCGGAGAATAGAATGAAACACTGTTCAATACTACAACCGCAACGCTTTGACCGGATTTTAAGTTATTAAAAATATCTTTTTGAAGCATGCCTTCAAAATACGTATTTTTATCTGTTTTAAAAATCTCTTTATATATTTCTTTTCCTGATTTGTAAATTTGAGAATAATCAGTGTTTTCAGATAAATATTCTGGGAAATTTCCTTTTTGAATTTCAACAACTCTGTAATCTGAAAAATCAAAATATTTAGTAAATCTGCTTTCAGGATAGTATTCTAATAAAATAATATCGTCTTGTTTCAAATCAATTTGTTTAAGAATATCTGTCGGAATTTTTTGACCTTCTGCACGGCGAATTTTCGGTGCAGAATAAGGTGCTAAAAATATATATCCTAAACATAGCATGCTATATAAAATTATAAGAAAATTTTTTAATAATTTGTTTTCGATAGAAGCTAATCCAAAGCATGCCAAATAAATTAATGCCGGATAGATTTCTATTGAATATTTTGTTATAAAAACTAATTTCCCGCTGATTGAAGCTAATACAAGGACAATTACTGATAAAACAGTTGTTAGAAATAATAAAACGTTGAATTTGTTTTTAATTAGTGATTTTATAATACATCCGATTGCGATAATTGTTGGAATTATCATAATTAATGACAAACTTTTTGCGTATAAAAAGTTATCCGGTGCGTTAGTCAAATTAGTTAATAATGGTGAAAAATAATCTGTAAATAAAAATCCTATTTTTGAAATCGAAAAATGTCCCCACCATTGAGAAAATGATTGAGTTGTAAATATTTTTATAACCAAAGGAGTTAAAAGTAATCCGACTACTGCGATTGAACTCCAAAGAGTTATTATAGATTTTTTGAATTGTTTGTATAAATTTATACTTAGGAAAACGAGGTTAAAGAAAACGAAAACAAATCCGATTGTGTGTGTAAATAGAATTAATGAGTTAAATATTGCGCATAAAATAAAATTCGTTTTGTTTGGTTGTTTGATGGATTTTATCAGGTATAACAAGCTTAATGCTGAGAATAAAAATAATATGGAATAAAATCGGACTTCTTGCGAATAATATATTAAGAATGAACTTATTGCAGAAAATCCGGCGCATAAAATCCCTGTTTTTTCTCCTTTTTCTTTCCCGACAAAATACATTGCGACAATAGATAAAATTCCTGCAAATACTGATGTTAATCTTAAAACTAAATCGCTTTGCCCGAAAAATGTCATGAAAAATTTCAAATATAAATAATAAAAAGGCATGTGACATTGAGATTTAACTGCATCAATAAACCCATGCGAAAACGGAGTAGCAGCAATCATCCAGCTAACGTATTCGTCATTCCACAAGCCATCCGGTTTGTTTATACAAATAAGTCTTAACGCTATCCCAAAAACTAATATTATTGATATTGGCAAGTATTTTTTCACGATTGTCAAAATCCCCATTTAATTATATAATAAAAAGAAAAAAAGAGGAAGAAATGAAACTTGTAATACAAATACCTTGTTACAATGAGGAAAAATCACTGCCAATTACATTAAATGATTTGCCAAAACATATTGATGGAATTGATGAAATAGAAGTTTTGATTATTGATGACGGCTCAAAAGATAGAACTGTTGATGTTGCAAGAGAATTGGGTGTGAATAATTTCGTTGAAATGCCACATAATTCCGGTTTGGCAAAAGCTTTTGTTGCAGGGATAAACAAGGCGTTAGAAATCGGGGCTGATATTATAGTAAATACAGATGCAGACAATCAATATTGTGCAGATGATATCGAAAAATTAGTTAAACCGATTTTGACAGGAGATGCTGATATTGTAATAGGTTCTCGACCTGTTGCAGAGATTGAACATTTTTCTCCGTTGAAAAAATTGTTACAAAAATTAGGTTCTTGGGTTATGAGGTTAATAAGCTCGACAGAGGTTGAAGATGCTCCGAGCGGGTTCAGAGCTTTTTCTCGTAATGCTGCTATGCAGTTGAATGTTTTTGATAATTATACATATACATTAGAAACAATTATTCAAGCAAAAGCAAAAGGACTTATTTTAAAATGCGTTCCAATTAGAGTTAACCCTGATTTGAGAAAATCTAAGTTGGTGAAAAATATGTTTGATTACATTAGACGTTCTATGTTTACGATGATTAGGATGTTTATTATATATAGACCGTTTAGATTTTTTGCGATTTTGGCAGGCATGTTTTTGCTTGTTGGCGCATTGATTGGTTTGAGATTTTTATATTATTTTGTTTTTGAAAGCGGAGCCGGTCATATCCAATCTTTGATTTTGTCTGCAATATTGATTATTACAGGTGTTCAAGTTGGTGTAATTGCGGTACTTTCAGAACTTCTTTCTATTAATCGCAAAATATTGGAAGATATTCAAAAACGCTTAAAACTTCAAGACTTGCAAAAAAAATAGGAAGTTATATTATATATAGAGATAAAAATAATAGGAATTAATTATATATGATAAAAATTGAATTTGCACCGAAAGTAAAAGACTTTTTTACTTCCAGACAGTTTTTGAAAACTCTGTCTTTTATTGGGTTTACGGTTTTAATGACTGCGATTATTGCATCGCAAAATTTCTTTTTCCAAAATATTATTGAAAACGGAATTAGTAAACGTGATATTATCGCCCAAAAAACATTGACAGTTGAGGATGTAAAACGAACTGAGCAACATAAAAAAGAAGTTGCGCAAAAAGTTGAACCTGTTATGGCTCCGGCGGAAGATGAGTTTATTAAAAACAATTTGCAAACCCTTCAAACTTCTGTTATGCAGATTAGAAAAAAAGAAGTTCAAGAGTCTGTAAAAAAAGAAGAAATCGGCATTTTGTTTGATTTGTCCGACAATTCTAAAAAAGATTTTATTATAAATTTCTTGTTGAAAGCTGACGAAAACAGTTTACACGAAGTTTTTGATAAAGCAAATCTTACTCTTACAAATATTTTGAGGGTTGGAATTACAGAAAGAGATTACGAAAAAGATAATATAGATAAAATTATTTTGAATAACCTTGTTTCAAATGTTTCAAAACGTCAGGTTTCAGTCATTAAGGCGGTTTTGGAACAGGTTATTGTTCCGAATTTGGTAGTAGATGAGTTTGCAACAGAAATTGCCAGAAAGAATGCGCAAAATTCTGTAAAACCTTATGAAGTCGTATTCCAAAAAGGTGACAAGATTTTATTTGAAGGCGAACCTGTTACAAGGTTAAAACGAGATGCTTTAAGACAAGCCGGATATAATGTTTATGAACTTAATTGGACAGGTTTGGCAGCGATTTATATAATTGTATTTATCGGAACTTTCTTGTTCTTATGTTATATGAAATTCTTTGAAAAAGAGTTTTTGGAACCGAAATATCTCGCAGTTTCAGCGTTTTTAACTCTATTTCTTGCATTTATCGGAGTAATTTTGCCGACAGGATTTTCTCCTTACGTAATTCCTATTCCGGCATTTTTAATCCTTATGTCAATATTTACAAAACCTCGTATAGCCTTTGTTTCAGCGGTTATATTGCTATCTGTTATGGCGGTTGGTTATCAATATAATATTCAATATTTGGTTGCATTTTTGGTTTTGAGTTTGTTCTCAGTTATTGCAATTTCTCAAATCCGTTATGCAGAACGTGTTGATGTTATCAAAACCGGCTTTAATATCGGACTTGCTGGTTTGTTGATTGTTTTCAGTATTTATATTTTGGAAAAATGTTTGATTGAAGTTGATAATGTTTTACTTATCAAAAACTGTTCTTTCATTCTATTGAACGGTATTTTCAGTGCAATTATCGCATCAGGTTTAATGCCGTTGTTGGAAAGCATGTTTAAAATTATAACTCCTTACGGATTGGCTGAACTTGGCGATCATAACCAAAAATTATTGAAAAGACTTCAAATGGATGCACCAGGAACTTATCATCATAGTTTGATGGTTTCAAATTTGTGCGAAGCAGCGGCAGAAGCTATCGGTGCAGATCCGATTTTGGCTAGAGTTGGTGCGTTATATCACGATATCGGGAAATTAAAACGCCCGTTGTTTTTCGTAGAAAACCAATCGTATTTCTTAATCGAAAATCCGCATAACAAATTCACCCCTAGAATTAGTAAAATGATTATTACCGCTCACCCAAAAGACGGTATTGAAATCGCTAAAGAATATCGTTTGCCACAAGTGGTTCAGAACTTTATTATTCAACATCACGGCGAAGGGTTGGCAAGCTATTTTTATAATCAAGCGGTTCAGGAAGAAGGTGTGGAAAATGTTAAGGAAGAACAATTCCGTTATCCTGGTCCAAAACCTAACACAAAAGAAACTGCAATTTTGATGATTGCGGATGCGGTTGAATCAGCGGTTCGTTCGTTGAAAAATCCGACACCGGAAGAAATTGAAACTATGATTAATAAAATCATTGTTGAACGTTTGAATGATGGTCAATTATCAGATAGTCCGTTGACTTTAAAAGACATCAAAACAATTGCTGCGACATTCTCTCGAATTTTGAGAGGTATGCAACATAACAGAATTAAATATCAAGAAAATGTTGCGGCAGAATTCCAAAAAGATAAAATAAATATGCCGGCAAAATTGATTGATGAAGATTTGGAAAATAAAATTAAACAACTTGAAGGCGATAATGTTCCAAATAAAGACGTTAACGCACCAAAAGAGGATAAACATGACAACCAATAATGACAAAATTTCAAAATATGAACCATCAAAAGTTGAAAAGAATATTTTCAGCGAAAATATTTTTGAAGATTGGCAAATTGATGAAAAATATTTTATTGATTCCGCAAAGAATATTTTAGACTTTTATTTGTCAATTCCGGAAGTCTATGAAACAAGTTGTTTAGAAGGTTTTGAATACAAAACTATATCTTTTGATTTTTTGTTTTGTGATGGAGAAAAAACTCATCAAATTAATAAAGAATATCGAGATAAAGATTATGTCGCAGATATTATAACGTTTGCGATTTTTGCAGATAGCGAAGAAAAGTTTATATTTGATGATGAGATTAATTTAGGTGAAGTTATGATAGCTTTGGATAAAGTTATGGCGGAGGCTGAAAAGAAGAATGTTTCAAGGGAATACGAACTTGTTTTCTTGATAAGTCATGGTATTTTACATTTGTTAGGATTTGACCATCAGACGATGGAAGATTATAATTTTGTTATAGATTTACAAAATAAGGCTTTAGGAAGTTTAGGGTATGACAAAATTTAAGCAACAGGGATTTTCAAATACATTCAAAAACGCAAGAAAAGGAATGCGTTTAGTTATCAAGTCGGAAGTGAATATTAGGGTACATTTTTGTATTGCGATGGCGGTTTTGGCGTTGGCGTTTGTGTTGAATTTCAGTGCTGAGAGAATGTGTATTTTGCTTTTGACGATTGCGTTTGTAATTGTTTCAGAGATGTTTAATTCGGCGATAGAATACTCATTGGATGCGGTTTTTCATAACAGATATTCAAGATTGGTCGGAATGGCGAAGGATATTTCGGCAGGTGCCGTGATGTTCGCATCAGTAGTTGCAATTGTTGTTGGCGTAATCCTTTTTGGCTCTGCACTTTTGAAATTGTTTGTCGGATAGAAAAGCAGCTAGGTAGCTAAGAAGTGAAGCAGCTAAAATTAAAAGATGCTTAGATGCAAAGAAGTCTGGATGCGCAGTCCGTTACGGAAAAATAGCCTCTCTACTAGGGAGAGAGAGTGGTTGTTTGAACGAAGTGAATTACAACCACGAGAGAGGGTTAAGTCATGAATTGAATAATAGACTGGATTGCCACGCTATCGCTCGCAATGACGAGAATAGTCATACTGAGGACAACAGTCCGAAGTATTGCATGGTTGGTAAAATGATATCAACACTGCGATCTTTCGCAGTGCAAACACGAAT
>CALEJY010000202.1 GCA_937898445.1 uncultured Candidatus Melainabacteria bacterium
TACGAACAGACGCATAATATTTAAGAGCATTACCACCGGTAGTCGTTTCCGGATTACCATACATAACACCAATTTTCATTCTTAATTGGTTGATAAAGATAACTGTAGTGTTTGTTTTGCCGATAATACCGGTCAATTTTCTCAAAGCTTTACTCATCAAACGAGCTTGCAAGCCCATTTGTTGATCTTCCATAGAGCCTTCAATTTCGGCTTTTGGAACAAGTGCTGCAACAGAGTCAACAACTACAACATCAACTGCACCAGAACGAACAAGTTCTTCTGTAATATCAAGTGCTTGTTCTCCGGTATCAGGTTGTGAAATCAACAAGTCATCAACTTTTACACCCAAATTTCTAGCATATTCAGGGTCAAGTGCATGTTCTGCGTCAACGAAAGCAGCAATTCCGCCACGTTTTTGGCATTCAGCAACAATGTGTTGCGCAAGAGTTGTTTTACCGGAACTTTCAGGTCCATAGATTTCAATAATACGACCACGAGGAATTCCACCTATTCCCAAAGCTACATCAAGTGACAATGCACCTGTCGGGATTGCATCCACGTTAACAGTTGCTTTATCACCAAGTTTCATGATAGAACCTTTACCGAAATCTTTTTCGATTTTTTCAATCGCAAGTTTTAAGGCTTTTGCTCTTTCATCTGTATTTGATGGTGTTCCAATTTCTTTCTCTTTTACAGCCATAATTTTAATTCCCTTTGTCTTTATGCTTTTTCAGGAAAAATTATTCCCAAGCGTGTTTTTCTTTTTTCTTATAAAAACCTAATCCAACAGGTTTGTAAGAATTTAAGTCATTTTTCAATTGATAAATTTCTTTATTCAAATCAATAATTTTTTGTCTTAAAGTTTCGTTATCAGTTTTGCAACGGATAAGTTCAACTACAACTTCATCCATTCCTTCAAGTTTTTCATCAATAACTTTCGCAATTCTATTTGAAAGTTTATTTTCCATATCTTTTAAAGAAGATAAAATATTCATAATTGCAGAAGGTTGTTTTTGTGCAACTTTAGCAGTCGGCATTGGGGCGTTTTTCATCGCCTGAACACGTCTAAGATTTTTTACTTCTTCATAAGAAAAATAAGTTTGTCCTTTGCTATTTTTCTTCGGCAAAATTGATGCACGTTTGCACAATTCAACAATTTCTCTATTATCAGTTTTTAAAATACTTCTCACTTCTTGTGGAGATAAAGTTTTTCCCTTCAACTCTTGTTCTAATATCATTTATTTCTATCCCTCAAAATTTCTCCAATTATATTCTATTTTATATATGAGAAAAAGACAAATAGATTTTGCTATCTTGTAACATCACTTAATATAATTTTTGAATTTATTTGAGAGTTATGCCAACTTGATTTTTAGGCAAAAAATTATATATTGCTTTATTAGCATGTTTTTTATTTAATTAAGTTAATCAAGAAAATTAAAAGGTGGGTAAGATGAAAAAAACTTTTTTATTACTAATGGCAATTTTGGCAACAACAACTTGCGCAAATGCAGTAAATTGGCAACCAATTGACACAGATATTCCAAACTTTAACCTATATGTTGATACAGATACAATCAGCAGTATCAGCGACAAAGAATGTATTTATGCGATTAAATACCAATCCGGTTTTAACCCTGAACAAGTTGCTTATGTAAAATCAACTTTGAAAAATAATTACATCGGAATTATTAATAATGGCGATTATGATATCAATAATTACAAGCCAAAAGCCGTATTTGCGAACGCACACGTATTTATGAAACCAGTAAACGGAGATTCATTTCTAAATTTTGCACATAATTACGTTGTAAACACTGTTAATGACAGACTTGCAGTTCAAACTCAAAGTACAAAAGTCGCAAATAACGACGATAGCAACATCAAAAATATTTCTTATGAAATCAAAAAAGTTCCGCAAAAACCGACATCTGCAACAACTTTGAAAGAATATGTTTCAGAAGCAGCAGAGTTGATTAATGCAAACTGGGTTCCGCCAAAATCAGGCAAAAATACTCAAGCAATTTTAATCGTTCAAGTCGGAGCTGACGGAAGCTTACAAAACTACAAATTTGCAAAATCTACAGGTAATGAAGCAGCAGACAGAGCCATCATTAGTGCTGTCGAACAAACTGTTCCTTACAACAAATTTCCTAAAGTTGCAGGAGATGAAGAAAGTTTGAATTTCCAATTTGTATTTAATCAAAAACTATTCAGAAAATCAGTTATGTAGTTAATGCAAATAAATTTATAACAATAAAAAAGAACCTTCATAAAAAGGTTCTTTTTTATTAAATCATCCGTTGTATCTTAGATACTAAACAGCTTTTTGAACTTTACCTGCTCTTAGGCAAGAAGTACAAACTTTAATTCTCTTAGTTGTTCCGTTTACGCAAACTTTAACTGATTGCAAGTTAGGTTCTTGTGTATGAACAATCTGTTTATGAGAGAATGTTAATTTTGCTGCTTTAATCGGAGCTTTTCCGCATACATCACATTTTTTTGACATAATTAATTTTCCTTTTCTAGCTAGTTCGTGTATTCTAATAATATATTAAAAATTATAAAAATCAAGGAGCATGTTAAATTTTATAACAAATTCGATTTTAGCTGCAAAGACATATAAGAAGTCTAGAGGCAAAGACGCATAGATGCGAAGTCGGGATCAAAAGCAGCTAGGCAGCTAAGCTCAAAGCAGCTAAGAAAGTAATTTAATATCAATATTGATAAGAGATCGCGCAACAAGTGTGCAATGACATGTGTTGGCGAAAGAACCTCTCCCTTGGGGGAGAGAGCAAGCGTTCGAGTGAAACGAGTTACGCATGCGAGAGAGGGTAATATCTTTTCCAATAAGGTCTATTCACCACTCACCATTCACCAATCTTCCCGATAAGGACTTTTCACGTTTCACTTCTCACTTTTCACTACATTTTTTGTAACAAACTTTTAAACACTTGAATAAAAAATATCCTTATGATATATTGCATGCAGAACAATTTAGATTAGGGAATTAAAACATGAAAAGTTCAACTATCAGAAGATCAAATTTATCTAAGGAAAAAATGGCTGTGCTTGAAGCATTGTCTAAATATAAACACGATGGATTGGACAACTCTCCAAGCGTTTATGTTAGACCAAACAGGGAACGAGAACTTGACATGCTTTGGCAAAATTTTAAAGTTTCACAAAAACAAGACAAAACACCTAGCATTTATTTAGCTGCCGGTTTTATTGTCGGTGCAGTTGTAATGCTTGTTTTAGTCGTTCTAATCAGCTTTTCAGCTAACGGAATAGACATGCTAAAAGACCACATATCTACTCCGGCTCCTGCAAAAGTAAAAAAAGAAAAATTAAGTTTAAACTTTATTCCTTCTACAACAGAAAAATCTGAACCAACTGCAACAAACGAAATTTACACAGTACAAAGTGGCGACACTATGGAAAGCATTTTGGTAAGATTTTACGGCTCATATAGCAAGGATAAAGAGGCTCTTGTTATGAAAACAAATAACATGACAAATCCAAACAAATTGGCAATCGGTCAAAAATTGACAATTCCTGTTGAAGAAAAACAAGAGCAAGAATAAGTCTTTTCATATAAAAACTCTTTTTTATAACAACCTACAGTTTTTCATACTATCTGTAGGTGTTTTTTTATGCTTAATAACATTTAAGCAACTGCTTCTTCTTTTTCTTTATCTTTTTTGATGAACAAAAATTCACCTTTATATGAAGGAGCTGAACCGTTTTTGTCTTTGCCGGCAGCCAAGCTGATTATGCTATTGAATTTTGGAGTTTCACCATTTTTTTGAGTATTGCCAACGCCTTCATTCAACGCTACAGTAATTTTGCCTTCAACATTCTTTTGAACATTTTGAGCTGCTTGTGTATTCAAATATTGGATTGATTTCAAAACTTCTTGATTAAGTTGGATTTGCATGCCAGAATTATTCATTGCAACTTGGCGAGCAACGGCAGTATCAACTTTTCCGCTATACAAATCAATACCCAAATTTTGAGTATTTCTAAAGATATTGTTATTTACAGAAGATGAGCTTGTGTTATATTGACTGTTCTTTTCAGCAGCACGTTTCAAAATTTCGTTTGAAACTTGCTTCAAAGTTGTAGTGTCAATTCCTAGTTTGTATTGTGCATTATAAACACTCATTGCCATATCCAATAATCCCTTTTTTCTTGTTTCCTTATTATGTTAGTCGGCAATTCAAGTAAAAATCTTTAAATTTTTCTACGATAGTTGTAACAATTGTTTACAAAGCTTAAAATCATGGCAATTTATCCAAAAATTTTAACTTTATATATATACAAAGTATATAACCGAGAGAATATTTATGAGCTTAGACAGTATTTTATACACAACCAGCAACATTAACGCAATTTTAGGCAGTGTTGTCGGGTACACACAGGACAAAAACAACGGCGTAAACACAGGCAACGCAATTGCCAATTTTGGCATGAATGTTGCAAATGGCATGGTACGAAATTCTGCAGCAAAAAATATTCAAGAAAATACAGGCAGTTATTTAGGTTATGCAATAAATTCAGCAGCCGGTTATGGAAGTTCTGAAGCTAATGCAAAAGGGACATCCGCACTAATTGGTGCCAGTTTGTTGACTTCTCCGTTTGGAATTTTTGGGATGATGAACCCATATTCAACATTATACGGTTGTGGACCTTATGGCGGCGGATTTTGGAATAGCGGATTTTTTGGCAGAGGTTGCGGATGTAATACTCCGTTTATGTTCGGAGGTCCGACTATGTTTGGAATGAACGGTTTTTGGTGCTAATTACGTAATATGTCATTACGAGGAGCAAAGCGACGTAGTAATCGCATTAATATTATAAAAAGATGAATGAGATTGCGACGTTCCGTTACACTCCACTCGCAATAACAAGTAATGATGTTGAGCTAGAAAGCCCAACATACAGTTGTAACTGTCACCCTGACCTTGATTCAGGACCTATCAATGTTGATAATAGATCGCGCAACAAGTGCGCGATGACCTGTTGTTTTACATATTTTGCTAAAATTTTAAATCAGCACCCACCTTAATCCTCCCTCGCAGGGAGGAAATATTACTCCTTCCCTAAAAGAGGGAAGGTAGGGATGGGTGATATCCCGTAAGGGTAATATGACAATCCAAACCAGTACCCACCTTACATCACCTCTCACAAAACGTGACATTTATTCCCCTAGCGCATTTATTCTATTCTGCAAATCATCAAGAATATTTTTTGTTGAATTTTTGTTCAATAGAATTTGCTGAACTGCAGTATTTGTGATTGTATTTATTTCTTTTTGATTTCGTGCAGGAGTAAAAACAGGTTCTATTTTATTGAGCTGTTTTGCGCTGATTACACGAGCTTTTGCTGACAAATCCGTTTTATCATATTTGGTATAAAAATCATCTTCTAATGTTTTTTGATTTACCGCCAAAATATTGGTTAATTTTGCCATTTCTAACTGGTTTTCAGAATTTGTTAAAAACAACGCAAATTTTAACGCCTCATCTTTGTGCTTTGCACGTGTCGGAATTACAAAATTCATTAAAGAAAAATCATTTTGCCCAAATTTTCCAACAATTTGCGGAGCAACATCAGTGTTTTTGTATGTTGATGGAGCATTTTCCTTAATCATTGTCAAAAAGTTTGCACCGGCTTGAAAGAACACGATTTTTTCTGCCATATATTTTTCCAAAGCCTCACGGTGTGTTTGAGTTATAGATTCTTTCGGAATTAAGTCTTTTTCGTACAAATTTTTGAAGAAATCAAAAACATAGATTGAATTTTCAGAATTTATATCAGATGAAGTCACCCCATATTTATTCAAAATTCTCAACATTGTATCGTTTTCGGTAATGTTTGGTAAAAGTACGTAAGCTCCGGTTTTTTGTTTAATTTGAGGAGCAATTTGCGCCAAATCTTCATAAGTTACAGGAATTTCCGCACCTGATTTTGAAAGCAAATCCTTATTGTAAATTGTTACCGCAGAAGTCGCATACCACGGAAGGGAATACAATTTGCCATTATATTTTAGTGAATTTATAATAGATTTGTTGAACTGTTGAGTGTATTCAGGTTGGATTTCGTATAACGCTCCTCGTTGCGCCAAAAGTGCCGAAAAGTCAGGGTTTAAGTTAATTAAATCAGGCGGATTGTCACTCAATACAGACGCAAGAGTTCTCTTTTCGCCTTCAGAAAACGGAACATCAACCCATTTTATTTTAATTTCAGGATTTTGTGTTTCAAAATCTTTTATAACCTTATTCATATATGGCGCAAAATCATTCATTTGCAAAGTCCAAAATACGACTTCGTTATTGAAACCAACACCGCACCTAACACAATCAAAACACAAATTACTTTAATTAAAAGACTTTTCACGTCTTGCCACTCCCTATTCACTACTTGTGTTATAATTATACTATGAACAACTTATTTACGGAACTGGAAAATCAAAATAAACAAATTCCGCTGGCGGAACTTCTCAGACCAAAAACTTTAGAAGAATTTTTGGGACAGAGCAATGTCGTTTCTCCAAATAGTCCGATACTCAATCTATTAAAGACAAACAGACTATTTTCAATGATTTTTTGGGGAACTCCGGGGTGCGGAAAAACAACTCTTGCAAGGTTGATTGCGACAAAAACAAATGCTAATTTTATTGAAATTTCAGCCGTAACATCAGGCGTAAAAGATATTAAAGATGCCGTAGAAAACGCAAAAGCCGCACTCAGAACGGGTTCAAAAACAATTTTGTTTATTGACGAAATTCATAGATACTCCAAAACTCAACAAGATGCACTTTTACCACATCTTGAAAACGGAACTTTGTTTTTAATCGGTTCTACGACAGAAAACCCGTCATTTCAAGTTGTTCCGGCTCTTTTGTCAAGAGTTCAAGTTGTCAGATTAAATTCAATCGACGACAACAGTATGGACAAAATTATTAAAAAAGGTTTTGCATATTTGGCAAAAAACTACTTGCCTATGGATTGCGAAAGCGGTGCAATTGACTTTATCATAAATCTTGCAAGAGGCGATGCAAGATATGCACTTAATGTAGTTGAAAATGCTTATTTTGCAAGTGATTTGAAAGATAATAGAAGAAATTTAACCGTAAAAATTATCGAAGAAATTTGCCAAAAAAGAAATACACGCTATTCTCAACAGGAGCATTATGACTGCGCATCAGCTTTTCAAAAGAGTTTGAGAGGAAGCGATCCTGATGCGGCGATTTATTATCTTGCTAAAATGATTGCGGCAGGCGAAGATCCACGATTTATTGCAAGAAGATTGATAACTTGCGCAGCAGAAGATGTCGGTAATGCCGATCCAAATGCGATTAATATTGCAGTAAACGCCTATAGAGCAGTTGAATTGTTGGGATTGCCGGAGGGAAGAATACCTTTGGCACAAGCAGTAATTTATGTCGCAAGAGCTAAAAAATCAAACGAAGCAGCTATGGCAATTGATATGGCTTTAGCGGATATTGAGGCAGGGAATGATTTTCCACCACCTATGCACTTGAGAGATGCACATTACAAAGATGCTAAAAATTACGGTTTTGGCGTAGGTTATATTTATTCTCACGATGCGCCGGATGTATATCAACAATTTCTACCAGACGAACTTGTCGGTAAAAAATATACAAAATAGCAACATTAAAGCTCTTTAAAAACTACTTATCTTCTTTCATTTCACGTGCAATGTTATAAAATTCTTCTTCTAATTTTTGTTCAGCTTGCTCTTGTTTTTCTTCTTCGTTATTGGCACGCTGCCTGTCACGTTCTCTCTGTTCTTCCAGAGCTTTTTTGCGAGAGTTGATAACATTAGCTACATTCATCATTGCTAATGAATTTAATGTAGCACGCAATACGGCACTTCTATCAGTATATTTTTGGCTATCAGAATTTTCTTCTTCTTCGGATCTTTTTTGCTGAGCAAAGTATTCGCCGCCTTGTCCCATTTTGTCATCTTGAGTTTTGGCTGCGGTACCTGAAATATCTCCGCTTTTAAAATTGAAAGAGCCGCCGATTCCGAAAAATCCTGCCGACCTGTTATCGACCATACGTCTAACCCTCGTTGTTTATTCAATCTCTCATGCAATACTATCAGATTGAACACTATATTAACTCGTCTAAACGCATTATTTTGCTATTATATTAATAAAACTTTACATACGAAATAATACCTTTTAATCGCCTGATACTACTAGCTTTGAGGATAATTTTCTTTGTTGAAAAAAACAACCAAATATGTTATTATAAGAAAAGAATATGAACACAGGAAGGATATTTATGAAAAAATTAAAAGGTTTTACTCTTACAGAACTAATGGTCGCAATGGCAGTAATCGGGATTTTGGTTGCGGTTGTAACTCCAGCGATTATGAAAACAAGACCAAATAAAAATAAAATGATGGTTAAGAAAAGTTTCTATACTGCGGAACAAATCGTTAGTACATTGATTAATGATGAAAGACTTTACCCTGACATGAAAGAAATCTGCGATCAAGGTAGAGAAGTCGCAGAAGGTGAAGATCCTACAAAAGTTTATTGCGCTTATGGATTTGACTACGATAACAGTGTTAAATATGAGGGTGAAACATACTCAGGTAATACAAAATTTGCAGAGCTATTCGCATCTCGTTTGAATGTAAAAACAGAAGATGAAACAAACCACATATATTACACAACAGATGGTATTAAATGGGATTTGAGCGACACTGTCGGGAAGTGGACTAAAGGTAAAGACAGAGCAGGGAAATTTGATGACCAAGCAAATGCAGCCGGTATCGGGAAAATCCTAGTTGACGTAAACGGCGAAGAAGCACCAAACTGTAGAGAAAGCGATGAAAATTGTAGTGCAGACGATTTTGACCAATATGTAATCGAAATTTTAGCAACAGGTAAAATGAGAATTGACCCAGCTGATGCAAAAGCAGTTGATTATGCTACAATAAATACATCAATAAAAGACGAGAGCAATGCTAGCGGAGGCGGAGGCGGAGCAAGTAGAGAAGAATCATAAAGTAACCGAACAATCGCGCCTTGTTAACAAGGTGAGGAAAGTCCGTGCATTCAAGGACAGGCAGCCGGAGAAACTCCGGACAGCGTGAG
>CALEJY010000203.1 GCA_937898445.1 uncultured Candidatus Melainabacteria bacterium
ACAATGTAAGTCCGACAACATCAATCTTTTTAATCACATCATCAACATTGCTGTTTTCAAGTGTAAGTTTTTCAAACGGACAAACATTTACAACAACCATATCAAAAGATTTTATCGCAAAATGTTCTAACTCGTTCATTTCTCTAACATCTGAACTGTTTGCCAAAATCCCTGCCAAAATAGTTTCATTCAACGCTTCATAATCTTTCATCAAAAATCCGGCAGTATTAGAAAACTCAGAAAGGTTGATTACATCAATCTCTGCACTGCGAAGTAATTCGTAAGTATCTCCGCCTGCAACGATTTCATAATCGAATTTTTCTGTCAAATTTTTTGCAAAATCAATTAAACCTACTTTGTCATATACACTTAAAAACGCACGTCTTTTCATTTTATTCCCCATATTCTAGTATTTTTCTTTATTATTATAACACCGGAATACAAAATATCATATTTTCTTAGCATTTTGTAACTATTTTTCGTTTTTCTTGATATAATTTAATTAATATATTATAATAATTCCGAGAAAGAGGTTTATTAATGGTAAGTAACAGAATTACAGAAGGCGTTGGAAAGAAAATTGTTGAAGCACTAAAACAACAATCAGATATCGAAATTCAAAATGTAGTTGAAAATCCTGCTCCGGTAGTAGAAGAACAAACTGCACCGGCAGAAGACGAAATTATTTATAACGAAGAAGAACCTATATATGAAACAACTGAAGAAGAAGTTGTTGCTCAAGAAAATGAAGTTGCATCAGAACCTGCAAAAGAAGAACCGGTTGAACAAGAAACTCCGGTTGAAAAACCTTTTAATTCAATCAACTTAACTTCTTTTGAAAACCCTGCCCCTGATTTTTCAAGCAAATTCACATCTCCACACGTTATGAATTTCACTCAAGCTGCACCTATTTCACAAATGATTGAAAAAGAAAATTTTGCAAGCGAGCTTGACGGTTTTGATATTCCTGCCAATATTGCAGTATTAAAACAACTTATCAACCAACTTCCTGCAGGCGTTTCAAGACAAACAGGCGCACAAATCATTAAACAAACAATGGAAGCTTTGGGAATTTCAATGAAAAGTGTTTTACAAGAAGCTCAACAAGTTCAAGAGAGCCTAAACAATTCTGCAAGAGAATGCCAAGCATCTATTATGGAATACAAAAAGCAGATTAATGTTTTAGAAAAGCAATCACAAAAATTCCAAAAACAATACGCAGCACTAAATGACATAATTAGCTTGTTCGTTCAAACTGGAATATAATTTATAAAGATTAAACTAAAAAGAACCGGTTGAAATCATAACCGGTTCTTTTTTAATACTTAGATATTGTTCACAAATTATCAATAATTCATTTTCCAACCTTATTTAATAATTTTATCAGCACAATAGAGGTTTAATCCATTAGCTTTCTTTTGAGCATCAGTATTGAAACAATAATCATTTGCTTGTGTTCTACCAATATAATCATTTTCAAAACTACTTATAACTGATTTTTTACAACTTGAAAGACTATCCCCAGAAAGATTTCTACAAGCACTTTCCTCTAACCTCTTGGCATACTCATCATTTATAACCTTACTTCCAGCAGGAACAACTCTACCGCTATAACCACCTACCGCAAGTAAAAAAATATCACGACCTAGCTGATTAGGTTTCTTAAAACCATTAATATCAACTAATATATTATTATGCTGCCAACTTCCTAATGGAGTTCCAAAATCATAATCTCCAGAACTATATGGGTAATTAACTTGTATTGCAAAACAATACATTATAGAATCTTGATTTATGACACAATACCAATAATTAGCATTAATTGGCAATCCTGCAAGATGATAGTTGCTATTAACTTTTCCCTGTTCTTCACGTGAATAAGTTTTTGATAAACTCTCCCAAACAAAAAAACCTTTAGAACTTGGATAAAAGTTTTTTAATATTTCAGCAAACTCATATGAATTGCCAGTCCAAGTTTTTAACAACTGTGTATCTGAAAAATTAGTCACATCATCCGATGACATAGCGTTTTTTGTCATATTATTCAACACAGAATAAGCTTTTTGCAAACCAGTGACATAAGTTTGTTTTTTATAATTTGAAATCAATGTCGGTAAAGTTAATGCAGCAACAACTCCGATTATACCTAAGGTAATCAGAACTTCTGCAAGAGTAAAACCTTTACTACGAGAGGATTTTAGCGATTGCCCCCCCCCCAGAACGCAGAATTTGTAACGTTTTTCATATCTTTCATCCTCTCTTTCTATTATTAACATTATTATTTTAACAGATTTTTTGAAGTTTTTCAAGTGGGTTATATTATCCTCCCTATTGAGGGAGGAATAAGGTGGGTGCTAATTTCAATATAAACGATAGCCCTAATGGGATAGCACCCATCCCAGCCTTCCCTCTTAAAGGGAAGGAGCTAATTTTTCGTAACAGACTAATCAGCCAAGCCTCTTTGCATCTAAGCATCTTTAATTTTAGCTGCTTCACTTCTTAGCTACCTAGCTGCTTTTGATACAGTCTTTTTACGTTTCACTTCTCACTTTTCACTTAAAGCCCTATAGTCCTATCGCCTTAGTACCTTATAAAGAAAGACAGATGGGTGAAAGCTTATAACATTTCCCTACGGGATAGCACCCACCTAAATCCTCGCCTCAATAGGGAGAACTTCATTACATAAAAAAAATAGAACCTATAAGGTTCTATTTTTTCAACTTATTTATGAAGAATACTTAAATGAGCTTTGAATATTCTTATCCATCATACTTTGACAAGAATCGTATTCTGCATCAATCATTTTCAATCTATTCTGATATTCTTGCATTTGCATATCTAATTTCTGCTCAAGAACTTTCAATTTCGCCTGTCGCTGTTGGAGAAGTTTGGTTGTAGGAGATTCCGGATCATAGTCATTTCCCACTTGCATCAAATCGCTCACAGACTGCGACAAACCCATTTTGGTCTGGGTAATCAATTGGATTTTGTATTCCAAATCCAGCCGCTGCTGTTGAAGATACATTAATCTGATTTGTGAGGTAAGTAATCCCATTTTATCTTCCTTTATCTTGTTTCATTAAGGTGACTACCTTGCAGAAACGTGTGTTGATTGTTTTCGGCAATCAACTGTTCCATTTTTTGAAACTGATGACGGTGATAGTTTAATCTATATTGCGCCATCTTTCGTTTTTTATTCATTGTCAAAAACTCTTTCAAGCCTTCAACAAATGAATTTGTCATTGATTTTATAGGATTCTTTCTTATCAGAAAGTTTTTCGAATATATTAAGAAATCTATTAGTCTTTTTATATTCGTTTCTAAAGTATCTCGAAGCATTTTTCTCCTTACACTTTAGACCTACATGTATATTAAAACAATTTACACACAAATATTGCCATGATTGGAAACATTTGCTTAACATGTCTTAATCATGTTGTCCATCGTACTTTTACTATTACGGATATATTTTCCAAAAACTTTAATAACAACAAAAAACTTGTAAATAAAATTTACAAGTTTTGAATAGCTTTACTGTCGCCTTCAATAGATTCTTTCAACATCTTTTTAACAACATCGCCCTGAGTATCCAACATTTTGCACACAGTTTCAATGTTTCTAACCTTTTGTGAAAGAATTGTATCGGCGTTTGCGGTAATATTACCTGTAACGTTTTGATATGCTGCCAATGCTGCAGAAGATGTTCCCTGCATCAAGTTACCCATTACAAGAGCCGGAAGTCCGTATTCACCCAAATAAGGAGCAGCAGCCTGCATAATACCACCCCAACCGGAAATAATTCCGGCTACAGGCATAACCAAATTCTTCATTGATAAACCATAACCGTTTGCAGCGCCCAATCCGTAAGCCGCAGCACTTGCAACGTCAGCAATTCCGCCAACACCTGATGCGTAACCGGTTGCAACTCCGCTATCAGTTCCCCAACCACTTACAATTGAAGATGCGCCACCTGTTGCATAGCCATCAAGCCCCCACGATACAGGAGCAGCTCCTGACGGAAATCCTGAATAGTTATACAATGAATCAATTCCGTAAGATGAACCACCATTAAATGATGATGAATAAGATGTTCCGGGAACATTCATTGTTTGAGATGCACCAAACACAGTCGCAAAAGATGATGGAGCTAACAAACTTGCGATATTATACAAAAAACCGCCTGTTGCACCAAAACCTGAACCCAACCCGTTACCAGAAACCGTCAAATCTCTCAATTGGTCATAAGTTTCCCAAAGTTGTGCTTTTGCATCTCCGCTCGCTGAGCCGAATTTGTTTGCTATTACAAGATAACTATCATTTTTGTAAGCCATTTGAACCTCTTAATCTTATTCAAAAGTTTTGTATGTAGATTCGATATTTTTATCAATAACTTTCTTAACAGATTCCATTTCTGTTTGCAAAGCTTCTTGTTCAGTATCAAGTTGTCTTAAACGTAGTTCAAGAGTTCTATCTTGTTGCTGAATTTTTTCTGTTTTTGCGTTAATATCCGCAATTCTTTTTTCATAAACCTGCATATCATAGTTATACTGGTTCATTGCATCATTATAAGCATTTTCATCAGTTTTTGTTTCTGTACTCAATGTATAAGTTGCTGATGTATCTTCAAATCTGATAGACTGCGGTCTGCCAGAATCATCCAACTGAACAAATGCTCTTTGTTTTTGTTCTATTTTTGTGCTGATATTTTCGGCATCATACATTGTTAATTTATTTTGATTTTCAGTCGGTTTAGAAGGATCTGGCGCACTTTGTGCAGTAGCTTGCAAATCTTCTAAAGTAGCAAAATAAGTTTTTCCGCCTGAAGTCCATGTGTAAATATTATCTGAGCTTGAAATCTTTTCTGCCGGAAAATCTTTACAAATCTGTTCGTAAGCTGCTTTCATATCTTTGTCTGTTGCATCATAAGGAAGAACTTCATTGTTTCCAACATAAGCCGGAACATTTTCAGCAATAGAATATGTCGGCAAATCTGATTTCCCTGCAATAGCCTTCTTCAAATCTGTTGTTGATGCAAAATTCAACTTTCCATCATCGTCAGTGTACGTGTAAACACTATCAACATCAACTTTTGCAAAATCGGGATAATCCTTTACGATTTGAGCATAAGCAGCTCTTTGTTCATCAACAGTCGCATCATATTTTGTCAATTCTTTCCCACCAACAGTATAAGTATCTGTGGCATCATCATGAGTAACTTGATCTTGTGCTACAGTAGATTTTGCAGCCTTTGTATTAAAACTTACTTGCGGATTAGCCTTTTTGGTTTGAACTCCTGTGTAAACATCTGAATAATGATAATGTGAAATCATATAGTTGTATCCATCAGGATCGTTTATCAAATCTGACATATCAGTAATTGTTTCAGTATTAGTTCCATCCTGGTAAGAATATTGCAAAGTAGTATAGTCTTGAGTGCTTGGAGCTGTCGGAACTTCCAACGCCAACAATTCATTAAATGTATTTGCACTTTGATTTGCCAACGCCGTACGAGCTTGGTTAATCTGTTGTCCTTCATATTCTACGTTTGTTTTTCTTGCGGTCAAGCCTAAATATCTTGCCTGTGAAGCTGCCATGCCCATAAGCTACTCTCCTTTATCTACCTGCTCAATTCATGTATAATGGAGTTTTTTAATAAGTCAACATTATATATAAAATTATACGGTACAAATCTAAAAATTAATACCAAAATCCGCAGCAAATCATCCATTTGGAGGAGAGAAAAATATAAATTTCATCTAGAATATGTACGCATCCGAATTTACCATCACTGGAAGAAGTAATATAAAAAAAGTGCGAGAAAAATTTCTCGCACTTTCGGATTGTTGTATGAAAAGATTAATTTTTTATGCTTCGTCTTCTTTACCTTCAGCTTTTTCAGCATTGATAGTCAAAGCAATTCTTTTATCTGTAGGGTTGAATTTCAAAATATATGTATCAACCTTGTCGCCAACTTGCAAAATGCAATCTTTTTGGTTTTGCAATTCTACAACTTCTGCATGAGGTAACAATGCTTCAACACCTGGGAACACTTCTACAAATGCGCCAAAATGTTTAATTCTTGTGATTGTACCTTCAACTTTGTCACCTTCTTTGATATTTTTTTCAGCCTCTAACCATGGATCAGGTTCAAGGTTTTTCAAACTCAAAGAAACACGTTGTTTGTCATGATCTACTGCAATAACTTCAACGTCGATTTTATCACCAACATTCAAAATATCTGTCGGATGGTCAATCCATCTCCAAGACAATTGAGATAGAGGCAACAAACCATCAATTCCGCCTAAGTCAACGAAAGCACCGAAATCTGTTATCCTAACAACGTCACCTTTTACAATTTGACCGGCTTCAATTTGAGAGAATACATTTTTTCTAGCTTCAACTGCAGTATCATCGTAAACCTTTTTATTAGAAAGGATGAAGTTGTTTTGTTGAGGGTCAAGTGTAAGAATTTTAACTTCTAACTTGCTGCCAACTTCCAAATCACTTTCTTTAACTCTTAATTGAGATGAAGGAACGAAACCTCTAACGCCTGAAACTTCAACAAGAACACCGCCTTTAACAATACCGGCAACTGTACCAAGAATTGTTTCATCAGCTTCTTTAGCTTTTTCAAGTTCTTTCCAAGCATAAGCAAGGTCAACTTTCTTTTTAGATAGAAGGAATTTTCCATCTTCATCTTCTTCTCTGATAATCAAAAATTCATATTCATCACCTTTTTTGAATTTTTGTTCAACATTTTCATCTTTGTCTACGGCTTCACGTGTAGGCACAACGGCAATAGTTTTTGCGCCGATATCAACCATAACGCCTTGACTATCATAACCACATACGATGCCTTTTACTAAATCACCTTTTTGAAATTTGTAATCATACTTTTTCAGTAATTCTTCAAAATCTAACTCACTTGATGTCATTTTTACTCCATTTGTCATAAGACACTAATCTGTCAACTTTGTGAACATTGTAACAAATTTTTTAAAATTTGTAAAGTTTTATGTAAATTTATTTAACAAAACGAAAATTAAAAGCTCATTCCGCCTTTAAATTTTTCAATAATACCGGCTACTGTATCTATCAAATTTTGGGTTGAGCCGGCTGCGCATTTAGCACCAACTATTTGATTTTCTTTATTTAATTGAATGCAATCAACTCTATTTTGTTTGGTCAAAATATAAAGTTTTGAATTATCATTCAAACCAATAGAGCGTGTCATTTGCAAATTATTTCGTTTTGCATATTTCGCAATATTAAATGGTTCTACGACCGGAACTTTTGGCATAATTTTTTCCTTTCTTTTACTCATACAAAAAGCGGGACATGAGATATTTTGCTACATGTTCCGCTTTTATATAAAGTTATATTAACTTATTAACTTACGCTTTCAAAGATTCAATCAAATCAGAAATTGTCTTTTCTTGGACTTCAATTTCTTCAATTCTTAATTTTGTTTGTTCTATCAATTCTTTTGGCGCATTAGCAACAAATTTAGGATTGTTAATTCTGCCTAAAAGTGATTTCTTTTCGTTTGTAAGTTTATCTAATTTCTTTTGTTGACGAGCAATTTCAGCATCCAAATCAATCAAATCTGCTAACGGCAAAATAATTTTTGATGCTGAAACAACTGCTGTCGCACTCTTTGGAGGAACAGGAGCGTTCATATCAGCATAAGAAATATTTTCTACACGAGCAAGACGTTTGATATATGCCTCAATTTCTTCAAAAATCGGTTTTTCGTCTTTTTCAGCTCTAATTTCAATATCACATTTAATTGATGGAGAGATATTGAAACTTTGGCGAACATTTCTCAATGATGTAATTGTTTCAAATACCAATTCCATTTCTTGAGCTTCTTTAGGAAATTCCAATTCTTTTCTGTAAACAGGGAAATTAGAAACGATAATCGCTGATTTCATTTCGTCATCGCCCAACTGTTTAGCAGGTTTTGAGATCAATTGCCATACACGTTCTGTAATATGAGGCATTACAGGGTGTAACATTCTCAAAGACATATCAAGAACGTATCTCAAAACTCTTTGAGTATTAGCTTTCAATTCACTATCTTGAAGTTGAATTTTTGCAATTTCAACATACCAATCGCAATATGAATTCCAGAAGAAATCATAAAGTACGTGAGCAACTTCGCCAATTCTAAATTCCTTAATATTTTCGTTGATTTCTTTGGCAGTTTTGTTTAATTTATCCAAAATCCATTTATCAGCAATAGTTAGATTTGAATAATCAACATCTTTGTCGTCAACTCCATCAAGGTTCATCAATACAAATCTTGATGCGTTCCAAATTTTGTTTGCGAAATTTCTTCCGTATACAAATCTTTCTTCACTCATCTTGATATCTTGACCGCCGTAAGTACAAAGTGAAGTCATTGTAAATCTCAAAGCGTCACAACCGTATTTGTCAATAATTTTAACCGGATCAATTGTGTTGCCTTTAGATTTTGACATTTTTTGACCTTTTTCATCACGAATAAGTCCGTGAATATAAACAGTCGAGAATGGAGCTTTTTTTGTAAATTCCAAGCCCATTGTAATCATTCTTGCAACCCAGAAGAAAATAATATCAAAACCGGTTACAAGAGTTGTTGTAGGGTAGAATTTTTTGAAATCTTCGCTTTCTGTATTTGGCCAACCCATAGTTGAGAACGGCCACAAACCTGATGAAAACCAAGTATCAAGACAATCTGTATCTTGTACGTAATTTTCAGGATCAGGATTTTCTTTAGCAACAACCATTTCACCTGTCACTTTGTGATAATATGCAGGAATTTGGTGTCCCCACCAGATTTGACGAGAAATACACCAGTCACGGATATTTTCCATCCAACCAAGATAGTTCTTTTCCCATCTGTCAGGAACAAATTTAATTCTGCCATCTTTTACCGCAGCAATTGCTTCTTTAGCCAAAGGTTCCATTTTTACGAACCATTGTTCAGAAAGTAACGGTTCAATAGTAGTTCCACAACGTTGGCATTTCCCAACATTGTGTTCATGATCTCTTGTTCTCAACAAGAAATTGTTATATGAAAGCATTCCAACGATTTTTTCTCGAGCTTCGTATCTGT
>CALEJY010000204.1 GCA_937898445.1 uncultured Candidatus Melainabacteria bacterium
GAAGCAATCCAGTGAAACAGTCATTACGAGGAGCGATGAGCGACGTAGTAATCTCGTTCTTTTAATCCCCCACCTCGAAATCAAAGATTTCGGTCCTCCCGCAAGTGGAGGACATGGTAGTTATCAGTGTCTTAGCAATGCTGATAATATATTGCGCAACAAGTGCGCAATTGTATGTGTTGGAGATATGAACCGAAATATCTTTAATAATAAGTTCTTTTCACGTTTCACTTCTCACTTTTCACCAAAGGCATCAGCCTTTACCCTTGCCGAAGTTCTCATTACTCTTAGCATCATTGGTGTTGTTGCAGCTATGACTATTCCTACTTTGGTTGCTAATTATCAGAAAAAAGAAACTGTTACTGCTTTGAAAAAGGCTTATTCTCAATTATCTCAAGCGGTTAAAATGTCTGAATTGGAAAACGGTGATAAGGAATATTGGAATTATGATTTGCCCGCTGAAATTTTTATGAATACTTATCTAAAACCGTTTCTCAAAAATGTAGAACAAGTTAATTCTTCAGAAATTCAAAATAATATAAATTACAAATATTTGAATGGTAAAACAATAGTTGCGGGCAGTGTAGACGGTAATGCAATTAAATTATCGGATGGAACAATGATTTTTGTAGATAGTTGGTCGCCTTCTGATAAGTCTTATAGAGGTCTATTGGTTGATACAAATGGATTTAAGAAACCTAATATATTAGGGCGAGATTTGTTTGCTTTTAAAATTGATCAAAAAGGAGTATGTCCAACAAATTATGATAAAACTTGAGAAGAAGCTCTTTCTCCAAACGAACACCACATGTGTAATAAAAATGCAGGAGTTTCCGGTTATGCTTGTACACTGGTTATAATGATGGATGGTTGGGAAATAAAATCTGATTATCCGTGGAGATAGGGTTATCCTTTTACTGCGCCTTCGTTTTCACCTGAAATAAAATATCTTTGCATTGCTAAGAAAAATATTAAAATCGGAATTGTTGAGAGGATTGATCCTGCGGCGATAAATCTCCAGTTAGATGAAAACATTCCTTGCAAGTTGTTTACACCTACCGGTAATGTGTACATTGCTTCTTTAGTCAACACAATACTTGGCCACAAAAATTCTCCCCATGAACCAATAAATGTGAATATCGCAAGAACTGCAAGTGATGGTTTTACCATCGGCATAAGGACTTTCCAAAATACTTGAAAAACGTTGCAACCATCAACAATTGCGGCTTCTTCCATTTCTTTTGGAATTCCTAAAAATGCTTGGCGCATTAAAAATATTCCAAATGCGCTAACCGCAAACGGCATTATCAATCCCATAAATCCTGCAAAATTATTGACATTATCAGTTAGGTGAAGTTTTAAAGTAATCAAATAAACCGGTAACATAATCGCCTGAAATGGTATCATAATTGTTGCTAAAATTGCAAAAAATGTAATCTTTTTACCTTTAAATTCCATTCTCGCTAACGGATATCCTGCCATTGCCGATAAAATCAGGTTTAAAACAACGGTTCCGCCGGCAACAATCATACTGTTTATAAAATATCCGATAAAATCAACTTTATCCCAAACTCCAATGTAGTTTGCCCATGTAAAGTCTTGTGGAATTATTTGTGGCGGATATGCAAAAATGTTTTCGCTATTTCCTTTTAAAGAAGTTGAAATTAACCAAATGAATGGAAAAATAGAAATAAGTGAAACTAGAATAAGAATAATGTGAGAAAAAATTGAACTTCTTATTCTTGCTGCACGTTTACTATAGATTGCGTAGCGATGTGCTTGAGTATGTATATCTTTTGCAGACTTTGCGTCTATGCCTCTAAACCTCTTTGCATCTCTATATTTCATATTTCTTCCTTTCAAAACAGAAAATGTTTATTAAAGAAAATATCATTACTATGATTAATAAAACTACCGCCATTGCAGATGCAAAGCCTAAATCAAGGTTTTCAAACGCTCTTTCGTAGAT
>CALEJY010000205.1 GCA_937898445.1 uncultured Candidatus Melainabacteria bacterium
GCTAACTTCAGAAAACTAGCTACAAGAATTACTAAGAAAAAACCTATCTTGGCTTTGAAATCAGGAAGATCTGCTGCAGGTGCTTCTGCTGCATCATCTCACACAGGTTCATTGGCCGGTGCTGATAAGGCAGCTGCTGCATTGTTGCATCAATCAGGTATTATCAGAGAATTTTCTTTGAAAAACTTGTTTGCTACAGCTAAAGTATTCTCAACTTGCCCTATTCCAAAAGGTGACAGAGTTGCTATTATCACAAACTCAGGTGGTCCTGGTATCATGGCTACAGATGCAGTTTGCGAATACGGTATGCAAATGGCTAAATTGACAGATGCTACAAAAGACAAATTAAGAAGTTTCTTACCTTCTGCAGCATCAGTTAAAAACCCTGTTGATATGATTGCTTCTGCTCCAATCGAACACTACAAGCAAACATTAGAAACAGTTATCGCTGATGAAAACGTTGATATGATTATTACAATCTATCTTCCATTCTTGGGCTTGAAAGATATCGATGTTGCAAAAGCTTTGATGGAAATTAAAGCAGAACATCCTGAAAAACCGGTTATCGGCGTATTCATGACTAAAAGCGATTTCTTCACAAAACTTTCTGATATGAAAGTTAATATGCCATTCTTTATGTATGCTGAAGAAGCTGCTGACGGCTTGAACAGATTGAACGAACAAAGACTTTGGATTGAAAAACCTGAAGGAAAAGTTCCTTGCTATTCAGACGTAGACAAAGCTAAAGTTGACAGCATCATCAAAAACGCATTGAAAGAAAACAGAGCTCAATTAACAACTCTTGAATCAATCGATGTATTGCAAGCTTATGGTATCAGAGCTTGTAAATATGGTTTGGCAACAAACGAAGAAGAAGTTGTTAGCTTAGGTAATTCAATCGGATATCCGGTTGTTATGAAAATGACTTCAAAAACAACATCTCACAAAACAGATGTTGGCGGTGTTGTAGTAAACATCAAATCAGAAGAACAATTGAGAAAAGAATACAAAGGCTTGCTTGAAAGATTGGAAGCTAAAGGCTTGTTAGAAGGTCTTGAAGGCGTAATCATTCAAGAAATGGTTAAAGGTTCTCGTGAAATGGTTTGCGGTATCGCAACAGACCCTCAATACGGTCCTATGATGATGTTCGGTTTAGGCGGTGTATTCGTAGAAGTTATGAAAGACGTAACTTTCAGAATTGCTCCTTTGACAGATACAGATGCTATGGATATGATTAAATCAGTTAAAGCATACAAACTTCTTGAAGGTGCGAGAGGAACAAAACCTGCTCAAATCGACCAAATTCAAGAAACATTGTTGAGATTATCTCAATTAGTTAACGATTACAAATTCATCGATGAATTAGATATTAACCCATTGTTAATTTCCGAAACAACCGGTGAAGGTATTGCAGTTGACGGTCGTATCAAAGTTAGATTGGAAGAAGCTAAAGAAGCTTTAGCTTGTAACTGCGAAGCTTGCTCTTGCTGCTAGTCTAAACTTTAGATAAAACAAAAAACCAAAAACGGTGTCTTTGAAAAAAGATGCCGTTTTTATTTTAGTAATTTAACCTTAAAATTTCTTAATTTTTCATCCAAATATAGCAATTATTTTTTTTCAGAGTATTATTAGAATTAGAAATACAATTACCCTAATAAGGAAGAAGGTTTTATGATTATTCAAAGAATTTACAATGCAGCAATTGGCGCAACTTATGACAGAGCGCAAATTACCAAAGATGCAAAACACGTAAGAAAACTTGATAAAATTGAATTTGATTGCTATAAAAAAATGAGAGCGACTTCAGGACCATCAGTTCACAATCCAATTAAAATTGCAAAAAGTTGGAAATTAGCATTTTTAGAAAATATGAAAAGACAAAAAATGATTGAAGACTTAAATGCTCCATTCAAAAAAACAGGAATTTTTGCAAAAACAAAACAAATCGTAAAAGATATCGCAAAAACAATCAGAAAAGCTTAAACTAAAATAAAAAGGGATTATTAATTAATCCTTTTTTTATTGTTTAAATATCGTATCCGTTGGTAAATCTAAAGCATTTAACAATTCTACAATCTTTCGAATAGTCAAATTTTGTTCCCCTCTTTCAACTTTCCCAATATAATTTGGATGCACATTCGCAATTTCAGCAAACTTTTCTTGAGAGAGTTGTCTTTTTACACGCTCAACTCGAAAATTTAAACCAATTTGTTTAAGAACATCCTTACAATCAATCATAATAAAAAATTTTATACTATTGACAATGTTTGTTCTACACTATTATAATAGTAGATATAGTATTTAAATAGTGGATTTATAAAAAATGAATAAGAATGAACTAATATTTAACAATCGTTACAACAAACCTAATGCTGCACAAAATTATCGTAAAATAGCATTTACATTAGCTGAAGTCTTAATAACTCTCGGTATTATTGGAGTAGTAGTTGCAATGACTATGCCAACTTTAATTCAAAACCATAAAAAACAAGTTGCAAGCACAAGACTAAAAAAGTTTTATGCAACTATCAATTCAGCAATAAAAGCCGCAGAAGTTGATTATGGAGATTTTCAGTATTGGACACTTGATAACAATGTACAAGATTGGAATACACAATACTACGAAAAATATCTAAAAAATAATTTACGTGTACTCAAAACAAAAAAACTTAACGATAGTAAAATGTTGCTCTATTTCCCTGATGGAAGTGCAACTATAATGAATTTGTATCATGGTTCAATAGAGCATTTTGGTGGACATTTTTACTTTTGTCCAGAGGCTAAAAATTGTAATGATGTAGATAGTTCACTATTTGGTCGAAAACAATTTGTTTTTCAATACTTTCCATCATCCATTTCTGCCGAGTTTGATACAACTAGAGGGAAAGCTGTAGAACCTTATAGTCTTTATATGCAACATAACATTGCCTATGTTAAAAATTTTTGTTACTCAAAGAATAATGAAAATGCAAAATTCTGTACATTTCTTATTGAAATGAATGGTTGGAAAATCCCCAAAGATTATCCTCACCGCTTGTAACAAATTGACCTCGCTTTTTATTAATGCTTTAATCATAATATGAATTATATTTTCTATTTTTTAATAGTAATATCAATAATTGCAGGCGCAATTAACGGAAAACTTTCTGATGTCGTAAACTCAATACTCACAGGTGCAGAGCTTTCCGTAAAAGTTGCATTTTCTCTAATCGGAATAATGGCGTTTTGGCTCGGAATGATGAAAATTGCCGAAAAGTGCGGACTTATAAGCATTATCGCAAAAATAATTAGACCAATTACAAAAAGATTGTTTAACGAAATTCCTGAAAATTCTCCTGCAATCGGCGACATCGCAATGAGTTTTTCTGCAAATGCTTTTGGCTTAACCAATGCTGCAACCCCAATCGGAATAAAAGCAATGGAAGAATTGCAAAAGCAAAACAAAGACAAATCATCTGCCTCAAACGCAATGTGCATGTTTTTGGCAATGAATACTGCAGGTTTTCAACTAATTCCGGCAACAGTAATCGCTATTTTAATAGGAATTGGCTACAAAAATCCGACAGAAATTATAGCTCCAACCCTTTTAGTGACAAGTATAGCTTTTATAAGCGCAATAATACTAGCAAAAATATTCCAAAGATTTTGGGCTAAACAACCTGCCACAAATGCAGATGACACACTTCAAAAAGAGGAGGGGGAATAAGCATAATGTTTCAATCAATAATGAGCATAATTTCCCTCTGGGCATTACCTGCAATAATCCTTTTAATCTTAACAATGGGATTATTCAAAAAAGTTCCGTTATATGAAACTTTCACAACAGGCGCAAAAGACGGCTTTAAAGTCGCAGTAGATATAATTCCATATCTAGTTGCAATAATCGTCGCAATATCAATGTTCAGAGCCTCTGGAATAATCGATTTGATATCTCATGCCTGCGCTCCTGTGCTTTCAAAATTCAATGTTCCTGCTGACACAATTCCAATCATGATAGTACGTTCACTATCAGGCTCAGCAGCACTAGGAGTATTTTCAGATATCGCAAACAATTTAGGACCAGATGCCTACGCCACAAAACTTGCAGCCGTAATGGTCGGTTCTAGCGAAACCACATTCTACGTTTTGGCAGTATATTTTGGCGCAGTAGGAATTTCCAAACTAAGATACGCACTTTTAGTTGGGTTATT
>CALEJY010000206.1 GCA_937898445.1 uncultured Candidatus Melainabacteria bacterium
TACTATAAATTAAAAGAAAAGTGTGCTTAGTCTAATATGTGTTGAACTAGGACATACTATTGCAAAATCCGAGAAATAGTGTAAAATATAGGTATGAGAGAGTATTATAAAGAAAAAATCAAAAATCTTGTTGCTCTTAGGAACAATTTATTTACAAGCGTCATTGTATTGACCAGTGGCGTTGTTGGGTTGTTTTTTATTGACCAACCATATATAAAACTATTCCCTTTTATTGCAATAGGTGCATATTTTGATTTTGTATTTTTCATGAACCTACTTTCTGTTAACAAAGATATTGACAAATATATTGAGGAGATAAAGTAATGGATATTTTCGAAATATTATCATATTTAGTATTGGCATTACTAGTCATTGCTTTTACATACGTTTTTGGAAGTATGTACTTGCAATTAAGAAAAGATAACCATATAAAAGGTGAAAAATAATGAACAGAGAAGAAATAAACAACAAAATTAACGAATTAACTTTAGCTATGGCTAAAGATCCGAAAAACATAGAAAACTACCACAGATTGTCAGAATTATACATTCAAATCGAAGATTATGACAAGGTTATGTCTGTATTAGACAGTCTTTTGGCTATCAAACCGGATGATGTGCAAGCATTGGTCGGAATGGGTACAATGTGGTTTTATGAAAAAGATTTTAGAAAATCTCTTTCTTACTACAACAAAGCTCTTGTTGTTAACCCTAAAAACTATTTGATTTATTACAATATGGGTAACGTTTTTGCGGAATGGAAAAACTTCTCTAAAGCTTTATTTTACTACAACAGAGCAATTGATTTGAACTCTACAAACCCTGAAATCTACAATGCAATTGCGCTTTTGTATCAAGATAACGAAGATTATATCGAATCAAAAGCTTATTATGAAAAAGCATTATCGCTAGATCCTGAAAACCTTACAGCTTTGATTGATATGGGTAATGTTTGTTTCAAATTGTTTGATTATGAAACCGCTTTAACTCTTTATAAAAAAGTTTTTGTACTTAATCCGGACAACAAAATCGTTGCAATTTGTATCGGAAACACTTTAACTCTAATGAGAGAGCGTGAAAAAGCTTACAACTATTTTGAAAAAGCTCTAAAAATGGAAGGTGATAACTACAAGGCTTATATTTGCTACGCTATTGCTCTTTCTGAATTTGGCGAATATGATATGGCAGTTGCAATGTATGAAAAAGCTCAAAGCGTTAAGCCTGCTGAAATTGAAGCTCAAGTATTGCGTGCCAATCTTTATACAAACTTTAACCTCCTTGATAAAGCGATGGAATTGTATAAAGAGGCTATCAGATTAAAACCAAATAGCGCACTTACATATATGTTGTTAGGCAATGCTCATTATCTTAAAGGCGAAATTGAACAAGCCATCGCATCTTACAGAGCATCAATCAATATTTCACCTGAAAATGATGAATATAGGCTTGTTTATACTCAAGTTTTGGATGAATATATTGACAAAAAGAGAAATGGAGAAGCTGTTTAAAAATGAGAGAAAACACCCCGTATTTAATTGAAAGACTAGTTGCAGCATTATCATATTTAACAATGGGAATGGTTGGATTTGTTTGGCTAATAATCGGATTGTTCACCAAAGCAAGCCTAAAACCGTTTTTAAAATACCATATATTTCAATCAATATTTATTTCATTAGGCTTTGCAGTAATTTCAATTTTCGTCGGATGGGTTTCAAACATTTTAAGCTTTATTCCGTTTATAAACAAACTCGTTGCACAGATAAATTTCTTGCTAAATATGCCTCTAATCTTTGATTATTCATTATTACAAACAGTAATTTGCGCATTTTTAATTTATCTTGCAGGAACATCATTTATCGGGAAATACAGTTATATTCCTTGGGTTTCGGATATAATTGACCAAAACGTTAGATAGCAAATAAATATAATAAAAAGAAAGCCCTTTTAGGGGGCTTTTTTAAGATGTGGTCACTTATGTTATGAAAAGATTTATGAAAAAGAATTTTTTAAGTTCTGTTTGTTTTTGATAAAACAACTGCATTTGATAGTGGAATACCACCTTTTTGCTGCGGATGATTAACAACATTTCCATTAACATACATAACTGTTGAGCCGCCACCATCAAGGTTAATAGCTCCTACGCAACCGATTGATTGCATAAAGCGAGCAAGTTCGTTCAATGTCATTCCGATAGAACTTCCTTCTCTACCGTCAACCGCAACAAGGATTAAATTATTATCGGCAGTATAACCGATTGCAGTACGAGGATTTCTACCTCCGATTGCACCTAATTTTTGAGCAGTCATATCAACAAAGATTTCACCGTTTTTAACTAAATACGGTCCACCGCTGATTATGTGCTTAACTCCTTTCCAGTCAGGGTTTGTATTTACAACCAATTCAGAATCTTTTTTGTCTAATAATGGATACAACATTGATTTTGGACCGGAAATTACATAACCGTTTTGTGGAATTTCAAGAGGATTTGCGGATGTTTTAACAATTTTGTTATCAACAACTTGCAAACCTGTTCCATATTGGGGAGCTTGTGGAGCGTATTTTCCCCATTCAGGAGTATAAACAAGAACATAAGTCGATAACATTCTCGGTTGGTTGATATTATTGACTTTAACAACTTTTCCGCTACCTTTGATCGTTGCGTTCAACTGAACTCTTGCAATATCAAATCTTTGTGGATTGCCGTCTTCAAAAATTCCAAAAGCAACTCTATCATAAATCGGACCTGTGTACATTTTCTTGTTAATCATCAAAGTTCCAAGAGGAACACCTGTTTGCGGTTTAAAATAAGTACCGTTAATTGCAGCTACGGCATTGTTATTTTTCGCAATTGTTGTTATTGTCCTTCTACTTTTTAAAGTTGAACCGGAAGAAAGTGCCGGTGTTAATTCTATGTCTTTGGCGAGTTTCATATCAGCTTCTACAACATTAATTTTAACCGGTTTGCCATTATAATATTTTGTAAGTTTAATATGCTTTACCCCGCCGGTTACATCAACTATCGTAGCTTTCTGATATTTATTCCGAACCATTGTATCAAAATTTTTCTGCCGAATTTCAGGTGAAATTTCATTAAGAATTTTCATCTTCAATTGACCAGTATCAAAGTCGGGGGCTGTCACCTGCGCAACTTTCGTACTCCCTGCATGAATAGGCAAAAGCCCCTGACACAAAACTAAAACCCCAATTATTGAAAGATTAATTATAATATCAGCAATCTTTCTCAATTCATAATTTTCAGTAGTATTAAAAATCAACGTATCCATAATGTCACCTCAACTTTGAGTAACGGATACCTTTTTGATTTAAGAGTGGGGTGGGGATTAACACTCATCGGAAACCTGATATTTTAGGGTAAATTGTTTTCAGGATCTTCCTACTACTATTGTAACATATTTTAACACATCTTTCAAGTGGCTACATCCCCCAAATAGCAAAGATTTTACAAAACTAAATAAGGGCAAATTTACACTTTTTAACAATTTTATTAGTCAATATCAACAGGTTCACGTTGAATTTTATCAATTGCCTCACGTGCAGTAAAGACAAGACTTTCAGGAACATTATCAATTGTTGTAAATTGTCTTAGAACATCAACAACTCTTTTGAAAGATCTAACGATATCACCTTCGCCCATATCAACCTGTTCTGTAATAGTTTCCCACTCTGCGCCTTCAACCCACAATTCTATTAGAGATGAAAAGTACGGATTGATATACATTGGAGCTTCTACAGTGTATTTATTTTGAACTTTTTCGACTTTTCTGCGGATATTTCTAATCAGATTAAGTGTCTTTCTTACAGGTTCTGATATTGGTAAGTACGGTATATCAATTCTCAAATCCTCAGTTGTAATTGCGCAAACAACTGCTGCCAATTGTGCCGGTGTAAGATTTTCCAAAACATTAGAAAATACAATCTGAGCAATAAACAATTCGTTTTCTGAGCGTATTTGTGAAGTCGTTATGCCGTGTTCTGTCGGATAATCATCTCGTAAGTAACCAAAGTCAATTAAAACGCTTCTATGCGCCAAGAACTTGTTCCAAAAAATATCACGTTGACGTTCAATTTCTTTTTCCAACTTTTTAGAACGAATTGAAAAACGTTCCAAAACTTCTATATTTTTAGAATGTTTTTGGCAATCAGAAAATCTTCTATTTGTGATATAAG
>CALEJY010000207.1 GCA_937898445.1 uncultured Candidatus Melainabacteria bacterium
ATTTTCTTGGTTTAGCTGGCCGTCTTGAGCCCGTTAGGACGAGCTGGGCAAGTTCATTGAGGCTATTAAGCCAATCAAGTAAATCAATTTCAATCCACCGATTTTAGTTAGTCCCTTTTGTAAGTCGTAATCATTGTTTTGTTCTTACTTTATGATTCCCTTTATTTTTATTTCTGGAGATTTTACATCAACTCCAATTACTCTTAGGTATTTTGCGTATAGCTTTTTTCTTTTTTCGCTGAGTAAGTTGTTGTCTTTTTCTTTCTGTTTCATCTTATGTATCCTTTCTTTTTTAATATTATTTCTTCTACCTTTATTCTGAAATTTTGCACAAAACTACCTAAGACCTATATCATTAGTCTGATTTGGTCTGTTTTATATTTTATAGTTCCGGCGTTCTTTATGCTCTTATTCTGAATCAAACATACTGCTTTTTCAAAAATAACGTGCCTTTTAGCCAATGTAGATTTTCCTCAAAATCAGAAAAATCTACAACGCTATAATATCAGTGAATATTAGCACTAAAAAAAAGGAGAAAATTAAGCGAATTTTTGCGGATTTTTGCTGATTTTACACATTAATTCTGTTAAAATTCGTCTATTTTTAGATACAAATCTTTACAAATTGCAGTAGCAAAATACAGCTCAAACTTAAACAGCGACTGTATTCAACACGAATTGCAAATTTTTTAATTTATATGTGTGATGATTATTCATCCAAGTCTTTTATTACAATTTCATCCGTAAAACATATATCTAGTAATTCTTTTATGATTTGAACTTGTTCTTTATTACTATCATCTTTTATTAGCCTTAACAAAGCTTCTTTTCTTCTTTTTCTTAAGTCTGCAAGTCTTTCGTTATCTTTATACTTAATAGAAGATATAAGCCTATTAAAATCTGTATACTTAAGTTGTTGATTTTTAGTTGTTTCCTTTAACTTATTTAATTCTTCCAATAAGTTTTTGCAATTATCACATTTTTTCTTTTCATTTTTTTTATTAAAATCTGGTTCACACCAATGACAAGGTTCAAGTATATAATCATAACTTAATGCTTTTACTAAACTTTTATGGGTTCCTTTAAATACCTCTTTTGTTGTTGGGGTAAAAGTCATTCCATTTTCGGTTATTTTATAAGAAAGGTTTAGTGTTCTTCCGATTAGAAATTTAAAACCAGTTTGAGGCTCTATAATATGTGGATATCTATTAGTATTCACAAGCTTGTAAAACTTTGACGCAATATCATACATTGCTTCATTTTCTTTGTTTATTTCAAGTTTTACAACATTATCCTTATTAAAGCAGTAGTAAAAATGATGCTCCGTGTAGTTGTTAATAATTAAATTGAATATTGTTTTTAGGTCATCTTCTGATAAATACTTATCATTTAATTTAGTAATATCACATGTTTTTCCTGTACATGCTTCCATTCCTTTTTTTAATATTGATAAAAATTTCTCAAAATCTTTTTGTTCTTCTTGTGAATATTTAGTTTGATCTCCAAACATAAAACCATAATTATAAAAGCAGATAGCAATTGCTTTTAGGTGAAGACATACAATCCCGGCAAGAATTTTTAAATTAGAATTCGATGAATAATCACAAGCAAAATAATAAACCATAAGATAAATAAGTATTGCTTTATTCGCACCCTCAAATTTATTGCCCAAATCATCTAAATCCTTTGAATATTCTTCATCAAATATTACACAATTTTTCAGCAACTGCATTATGTCAACATCACTTGCATACCGTATTAACATATGTAGTATATTTGAAACTTCAATTGGATTATTTATTTCTCTACGGAAGTTTTTTTCGGTTTCATTCAAATTGCTATTCATAGCCTTATTATAACACAAGCTATGATTGTATTAGCTAATTCCTAAATAGTACGAATATTCGTACTATTTAATCGTACTTTTTAGCCAGTTTATAAAAAGAAGTCGGTTTTAAGTTTAACTGTTTCATTGCTTCTCTGGCAGTGATGGCACTGGATTTCCAGACTTTGTAAACATTATCCCAATTCTCTGGGTACTCAATTGGAGGCTTACCAAGACGTTTACCTTTTTCTTTTGCTAGTTTGATACCCTCTGCTTGTCGTTGTTTTATAAAAGCACGTTCTTGTTCTGCAACGTAGCTTAATAGTTGTAGAACAATATCGGAAATTACCTCACCAATTAAACCTTCTGTTCTTGTGGTATCCAATACCGGCATATCAAGAACTTTAATGTTAGCTTTGATTTCTCTTGTAATTTCACGCCATTCTTCACAAATCTGTTTGTAATTACGCCCTAAGCGGTCTATCGATTTGATTACAAGAATGTCGCCTTCTCTTAGTTGAACTTTTAATGCTTGATATTGTGGTCGGTCGAAATTTTTACCGGAACATTTGTCTACAAAAATATCTCGTTCGTTAATTCCAAGTTCCAGCATTGCTTCTAATTGCCTATATTCTTTTTGGTCGGTTGAAGATACTCGACAATAACCAAATGTTTTAGAATTAATATTCGCCATATTCATCTCCCTGCTTGAGTTTTAGCATCTACAGTCTAACGCGCTATTCGTAAAAGTCAAGATTTTAGGTGAACATTCGTAAAGTGTAATTTGGAAGATTTACGAACAGAATTTTAAGCAAAAATCAACTGTTCGTTAGAGTACACTCTTACGAACACAAAATCAAACAACAAAAATCGTTAGTGAATTTTTTTATTAAAATATACAGACAAGATTTGAGGTACCAAATGAACGATAAAATTATTTCATTAGAAATCAAATTAGAGGAAAAACGACATGAAATAGAGTTGCAGAAAATTGAGTACCTAAAACTTGTTGAAGAAATTCAGAATCAAAAAAGACTTGACGATTTATATAAACAGAAAAAAGCTTTGCTACTTGATACTTTTACTTAACATATACTTATCACTGTGCAAATATCATAAAATGGCACCGGGAGAGGTTTACTAGGGAGGCTCTCCCTTTTCTTTATTCAAATAAAGAGAACATTTGTATATCTCAAACGTCCTCTAAATAATTCTGTTATTGTTTAATATAAGTAATCTCTGTCCTTTTACAAGGTCTATATTTTTGTACTCTTGTAGTAAACTGAAAGGCGTCTTTTCGTTCACAATTTTGGTAGATATCTAATCCTCTATCCAAAATAATTTTCCAACCATTATCAATAACCAAACTTCTTGCATGGATTGTCGAATCAAATGAATAGGAAAAATCAATTCCCATTTGGAAGCAAGATTCTCTAATTGTAGCTAAATTTTCTTCTTGTTGAGAATCCAAATACTCGTCTCTTCCTGTTATCAGTTCAATTTTGACTTCATCTTCATCAGATTTAAGTTTTTCAACAACTTCAAGAAACTCCATGAGATTAAGTGTTTGATAAAAGTTTCTTATATAAGCATCTGTAATTGTTATTTGGCTTGCTCCTTTAATATAGTCTCCAAATAATTCTTCATAAGTAATACCGGTCTGATTTTCTTCAATTATAATATGTTGTTCTTTTAGTTCTTTTTTCTCTTCTTTAACTATAATTGGTTGAGTTTCTACCACTGGAGCTTGTTGGACATCTGAAGCTTCTTGTAAAGTTGAAGAATTAGGATTATACAAATTCTTGTATTGAATTTCTTCTAAGGTTTTAACTTCAATTTTCTCTCCGGAATTTTTAGTGTAAGAGAAATCAACAGCCGGAAGGGTTGAGTCTATTCTTAGAATTTGGTCTTTAACCCTTTTTCTACCCTCCATTGCAAATTTTAAAAGTTCTTCAATTTCTTCATTTGTAGCCTTTTTATGAGGGAAGATAATTTTCATTAACCCAGAGAAAGTTTTTCTGATACCATCTCTATCTCTTGTTGAAATATCAGAAGATAATTCTAAAGCTTGTTTGTATTCGTTAGAATAATCGAAATTACGAAGAGCTTTCAATGCTTCTGCATAATAATCAACCACAAAGCCATATCCGTTAGAAAATAATTCATTTCTGATTACATCAATTTCCCAACCCGGAATGTAAAAATGAAGTCTGTCTAAAAATGCTGAATCTAAATATTGTGGCGGCAATTCTTCAAACAAGTTCGAATGTTTAAGCATATAAGGAACGTTGTGCTTAGTATTACCGATAAATGTCATAGAAGCTTCAGCATTAAGTGTTTCTACACCTCTTGAAAAAGATTGGTTAGCCATATAACCTTTCATAATATCTACAAGTGCTTTATCAACTTTCTTGGAGCTTCCGGCAAATTCATCAAACGCAATATTGTCCCAATATCCTACAAGTCCGATATCGTGTTTTCTTGAATTATTTACAAATAGCTTTGCGGCTGAAACTTCACCACCGGAAATTAATGTTCCATGAGGTGAAAATTCTGTATAAATATGAGATTTACCGGTTCCTTTAGGCCCTAATTCTACTAGGTTATAATTTCTTTCACAGAAAGGAATTAAACGCACTAATTGAAGAAGTTTGTTTCTCTTACTAAGCATTTCAGGATTGAAGCCAATGCTTTGGAGAGTTAAATCAATCCATTCTTCTGTTGTAAATTGTTCACGTTTTGTGATGTAATCTTCCAAATCAAATTGAGATAACTGAATAGGTTTAACCGATTGTAATATCCAAGGGATTGTTTTAGCTTCATCGCTATAGAGATATTCAATATCTGCTAGACACCAAACACCTGAAACAAGTAATCTTGGGTGTTTTTTGTTTACCGTAACAGAATCTATAATTACATTATTGATACCAAGATTGGCAAAACTTGCTCTGTAACAATCGTTCTTTTCATCTAGTTTTGCTTGAATCTTGTCAATGACCTTATAGAAGCCTTTTTCTTTAATGTTTGATTTGATAAGCTCTGCTTCATTTCTATGAACATAGTGTTTTGCAAGAATTGTTTTTACGGATTCAATACCTTTACTAATAGCATCTTCGTCATTCGTTGCACAATATTGTCCTAATAAATATTCTAATACATAAGAAGGTACAACGGCACAGCCTTTTAACTCTTTAACAAGGTCTTTACGGACTACACAACCTTCAAATACTTCTGTTATTTTTTTATCTAAATCGTTCATTGTTTACCACCTTATGTTTTTATTACAAATCGAAATCTGTTGAAAATACTAAATTTATAGTGAACGGAATTTTTTGGTAAGGTTCTCCAACTTCATCCATATCTTTTATGTATAGATAATAATCCTTTTTCTTTGGTGTAAAGTTCTTTAATTCAAGAGTTTGCTTGAAAATTCTATCGTCAAGATTATCTGATTCAACACTAGCATTGATTATAAGTTCATTAGAAACTTGAATATTATCTTCTTCATCCCAAAGAGAAACACTAAATTTTCTTGGCATTACTGTTTCTGAAATGCTTTCTCTTTGCATGAACGATAGTGTGAACTTGTTGTTTGTAATTTTTCTAGAAGTGTTTTCAAGAATCAAATCAACTTTCTTAATTTCTTGTTTTTTGTTCTGTTTGATTTTTAGAACAGGGATTACTATTTCTTGCAAACTAGCTCCACCATGAACGTATTTTATTCCACTTCCGGCCGTTTTAAACCTGTTAATATTTTGAGGAATAGATGCTTTTAGGTCAGAATCTTTTAGTATATAATTCATATCAAAATTCATTACACCTGTTAAGTCAATTCCACTTTCGGAAAGTATAAATCGTTTTGAAACCTCTTTTGCCTCAGGAGAACCAACTGTAATTTTTTGACGTTCTTCTAAATCACTATACTGATATAAAAATCCATGGTCAGCTGTAATAATAACATTTCCGGCAAGAGAATTGTTAAAAATAAACTTAACCTTTTCTTGTATTTCTGTTATTGCCTTTTGAGCAGCATCAAAAACTTTGTCCTCTGAATGTTCTCCGGCACTATCAATAGTGTCGTGGTAAATGTAACAAACCTCTAAACCACTGAATATTTCTCTCAATTCTTCTCTTGGCAAATCGTTCAAATCTTTGAAGTTGAGAACTTTTGATTTTGGTTGAGTGGTTTGTAGGATTTTTCCTCTTAGCTCTGTATTTTTAGTAGAAATTCCATTGTTTAAAATTTCTCCTTTTTCTGAGTATTGCATTTCATCATGTGGTAATAAAGCAGCCATACCGAGTTTTGTATAACTAGGAATAGATGAAATCATATATTCAAGTTTTGTATCAGCTTTTATTGAATAGTTATTTTTGATTTCTGTCATTAATTCGTCTGCAATTTCGTATCTTAAAGCGTCAGAAATTATAACAACTGTTTTGACTTTATTGTTCTTGATTTCATTTCGGTAAAAATCTTTTTGTAAGTTGAACCTTGAAAAACTCCACATTGGTTGAAGCTCTGCAATTGGTCGAGAAAATTTAGAACACAAATTGTCAAGATAATTGTTTACATAAGCTTTTTCAACTTTTTCTTTAACAGAATCTAAAATACACTCGTTTGCATTGTTGTAGAAGTAATAGAATTTTCGATATGCTTTGTCGATTTTAAAGTATTCGTTGGCATAATTCTTGATAAAATCTTCTGCTTTTTGTTCAGGAATTGCAGTCGATTTTATTAAGTTGTTCAATTCGATTGCCCAATATAAAGAAGCATAAATCAATTTAAATTCTTCGTGGAAAATAGTGTGTCTTCTTTTATCGATGATTTTTTTATCATCAAAGGTTAATGAATCAAACTGATTTATCAAATACTTAATCAACTCAATATCAAAAACTCTTAGTGTCGTAAATTCCGGATCTTGTTTAATGATATCAGTCCAGTCTGTAATATTTTCTTGAATCTTGAAATCTTCTTCAATGATTTTTATAAGGTTTTTGTAATAAGGTAAAAGTTCGGTATCACGGTACCAACTTTCTAAGAAAAGGTTACATTCTACTTCAGAATTGCTTGCACAAGTATATTTTTTATAAGCATCAGGAAAATTAGCTCCACCAAGTTGTTGTTTTAACTTTCTAAAAACGATACTTGCCAATAGTAGTTTTGAATTACGTTCTCCATTATAACCAAAACGTTTTTCAACCATTTCCCAAAACTTATCTGCCAAATTGTATTTAGCAAATTCTTTGTTTAGGTCATTTTCTTTTAAAAGTGTTTCTATAATAAACCTTTGTACAACTCTGTTGAAGTCAAACAATTTGTCTTTAACTAAAACTGCCAACATTCCTATATAGAAATCGTTTGAAGTTTTTGTACTAGGCAAGATTAGTTTTAGTTTGCTCACTCTATCACGATTGTTGAAGAATTTTAGGTATTCTTTAAATAAGTTTTTCACTGCAATATCGTAGATATCAAACTCAGAACACAGATTTGCAACTTCATCAACAGAAAATTCTCTTGAATAAAATAGGGTATCAAGGAACCAGTTATCTTTTGGTTCCGGCATTTCGAAATTGGCATATACAAGATAGTTAGAGGTTAGGTCATCATGTTCTAACAGCTTTTTTGTTAGCAAGTTGTTACTTTTTGTAAGCTTATGAATCTTGATATTACCTAAATCAAGACTTAATAACTTCTTTTCATTTTCTTCATCAACACCGTACCAAAAGACAATCTGTCTTTTAGATGAATCGTAGTTTTTTAAAATATGTTCTTGTAGTTTTTCTGCTTCCATTAATTATCTTCCAATTTAAATTCTTTATTAATTAATTTTTCAATATTGTCTATTGTATTTTCTATAAAATCTGGATTGTATTGTTCACAATCTTTTTCTATAGTAGAATTATATGTTTCTAAAAATTGTTGACGTGATATCTTTAACTCTGTACTATTTAAAAATTTTATATAGTCTTTGCGATATTCTGACTTTTTAGCTTCTAAATAATACCTATGTTCTTTAACTTGTTCATAGAAAAATATTTGAATATTTAAAAGTTTATCAATACATTCTTTAAAAGATTTTTCTTTTTCCCATTTATTACTAATGCTTTCAAGTGCTTCTAATTTCTTTTTTATTTTGCGAGTATTATATACATCTTGAAAAGTCTCGATTTTTATATAGCGATCAAAATCTTCATTCTGAAATATTGAACTTAATTCTTTTAAAAACTTTAAATCTTTCTTTAAATCTATCATCATTTCTTGATACAACTTGTAATTATTTTCATATTTTCGAGCTTTTCTATCAAGCTCAGCCGTTTTAAATATTGCATACCAAGCTATTAACCCAGTTATAAATGAACCAATAATTGTTGCGATGGGATTCCAATCGTAATTATCAAATGGAGAATATGGGAATAAACTAAATATTGACATAGGCATAATAAACAATAAAATAAGTTTTATGCCTATTATCATCAATAGTGTTATAAAAATAGCTTTTACTATATCCCACATTATTTCAAGCATATTTTTGAACTTTGTCACTATTTACCCCTTCCTACCACATCTTTTTCAGCTTCTAATAGACCTTTGAATTTGGCATAGTTTACTTTTACACCGTCATCTAGGTCAAGTTCGATTTGAGAATCGGCAAAAACTTGGAGCTTTCTATCGTATTCTAAGATTTCTGATTGATATTTGGAATACAAAGAGTTTAGTTTTACGTTACCTTCGGCTTCGGCTTGAGCTTTTGCTCTGTCCAGTTTTGCTTGATATTCATGCAAATAATCTTTTCTAATTCTAGATAGAGTTGTTTTGTCGTATCTGTGCAAATACATTAGACAGTTAAATGCTTTTTCTTTACCACTTGTAAACATCCAGTAGATTGGACGTTTTTTGTATGTTTGCAAGTGGTCTTTGTAGAAATCTTTTAGATAGTATGTTCTTATTCTATCTTCGGCACTTTCTGAGCCTTTGCGGCCTAAAACATCTGCTATGTATTGCATATTTTCGTTGAAATATAATTCTCCAAATGCTTTTTTTAAGAAACGTTTAAATTCTTCTACAATATCATCTTCAAACCAAGTATCAGAAAGTATCGGTAAAATACCGTCTTCATCAACTTCTAATATTTTGTATTTTGAAGAATCAAACTCCCCACCAGCAAATGCTAATCCTTTTTCATCTAATGAATAACGACCTAGCATACAGCCAACAGCAAAAGACATAAGAGATTTTATATCCCTAGTTTCATCTGCTAAGACAACAGTTATATCTTTATCGTCAACATCAGGTGTCATTTCCTCTTGAAGTCCGTAGATTTCAATGAATAATTTATTTAACTCTTCTTCATTAGCCTTAAGTTTATTGAATTGTTCTTGTTTGTATTCTTTCCATTTGTTGAAAGAGTCTGACACTTTGCCATTTTCTTTAAATCTCAACAATGGATGTTCCTGAAAATCCCAAGATGTTTCAAAACTATCCCAATCGTCTTTTGATATACAAATATTATCATATATCAATTTTTCTATATTTTCTTTTTTATCTTCATTGTAAATCATTGGCATTGCAGCAACTTCAATTGCTTGAAAGTTTAGTGTTGGATTTACAAGGTTTAAAAAATATCTTGTAATTTTGGTTCCCAATAAACCTAAAATATAATATAATTTTTCATTATCTTTTAAGAACATTGGAGAACCTGCAACATCCCATAAAAAACCGTAATCAAAAAATCTTGCAGAAAATGCATACGAAGTTAAAAAAGACCAAGTAATACCTTTTCTCAAATATTTATCTTTCATAGTTGTTTTGGGTCTATTAAAATTTGTTGATTCTGCCCAATTTACTATATATTCATATAAACCATACCATTTTCGATATCCCCCACCTTTTAAGTATGGAATCCAATTTCGTTCTTTTAAATCAATATCTTCATAAACAACTTGCCCGATATTGATTTTTTGATAATTAACTTCTGACCAAAATCTCATATATAGATTATTATCACCAATCGTCATGCCAGTTATTACATCAGCATAATCACTAATTTGTTCAGCATTCTTAAATATTTCTCTCACTCTATCACTAGCCCAATACGCAATCGGCGAACCCGGAATTGAGTGAAAACCATTTTGTTTACAAGTATAGATATCATTAGAATTAAATTTTAAAAACTTTTCTTCTTTTAATTTCGCATTTGGATAGTCGGTTAATTTTACAAATTTACCGATATAATTAGGTTCGTTAATCTTTCTTGTTACATAAGTTGTTGTTTGGACGACTTCTCCTGCAAGTTCTTCAAATGCTCTTGTTCCTAAATGCACCATTGTATCAATTACAGCATTATTCAGTAAATATTCTCTTAATTGTTCATAGCTACTTAAAAACATCCATGAATGTTGATTAACAGTAGAACCATAACAATTATTACTTGTATGATTTAAGATTACTTCTTTAAATATTGCAAACATATCTCCTTTTGACATAGGATATTTTTTCTTTGCATATTCAGATAATTTTGAGCTCATTCCTTTCCCACCCATATATGGAGGATTAGCAATAACACATTCATATTTCTGTTGCATGATTTTAGCTTGTTTAACTAATTTAGGTAAATTTTCTTGAAGGTCAACAATGCTCTTGCTATAAAATAAACCCATATACAATGATTGGATTGCTGTTAATCTCTCATTCCAAAACTCAAAATCGAAATCTTTTACATCAAGGATTGATCCATATTCTTTTGCATCATTGAATGTCGTTAGAAGTTGTTCTATTTGCGATTGAGCTAACAGTTGGTTATCAACGCCATTCATCAAGCATTCTTTCACTTTTGAATCACTCATCCAATTTGATTCTTGAATTGATGTGATATTTAATTCTGTAACTTTATTAGAGATATTTTTATCATATTCTCTGGCTTTCATTACAACTGCAAGTTGAGCAAGTTGTGCCGCTCTATCACAAATATCCAACCCATATAAGTTTTTAGTCAAGATTAACGATGCAATATCATCTTCCACATATCCGGCAGATTTATAAATTTCATACAATACTTCAAATGCTGTTACTAATATGTGTCCTGAGCCACAGGCAGGATCCAACACTTTAATATCTTCAGGACAGATATTTTTATTAATTATTTCTTTTAATTTTTGTTTGACTTCTTCATCTTGTTCAGCCGATTCAAGATAATATTTAAACTTTGATTGTAATTCAGGATTAGGATGAGCTTCTAACCACATTTTACCAACAGAGTTTTCAACCATATATTTAACAATCCATTTTGGAGTAAATATTTGTGTTGCTGCCGGAATATCTTCTTTTGAAATCTTTTTACCCTTTTTTAGGTTAGCAAATACTTCATCTTTTCTTTCTGCAATATAGTATTGATAAAGCCAACCAATAATTTCAACGACTTGCCAATTAGATTTGTCGATAGCTAACATTTCTCTTATTGCAGAATC
>CALEJY010000208.1 GCA_937898445.1 uncultured Candidatus Melainabacteria bacterium
CACCAATAATTTTATATTTCATTAGTCAAAAACTCCCACTATTCCGTATTTAATGCTAAAAGAAATCAATTTTAAATATTTTTCAATTGGTAAAACTCTATATCTTTCAATTGGATTTTTTAATTGTCTGGCTATAACAGGAACGTTTGAAATATCATCATAATTCCATTGATTTTCATATTTTTTAGAAATTTCTATTTTTTGATTCAATAAAGATGTTTGTGTTGTTGATTTTTGAGTTGGCAGTACTTTTAATTTTTCGTCAAAAAATAAATTACCTTCACCTGATATGTCAAAAAATATATTTGGACTTTGTATATCAGCCCAAACCTCGTAAAAAACTATTTGTGTATTTGGATTATATCCAACATTTTTTACTATACGCTTAAAAAGTTTATTTGTTATAAAACGATGTTCATGATGACCATCTACAGGATGAGGTAAAAAGATATAGTCATACTTTTTCAAATCTTTCAACGTTTCACAATACTCATCAAAGTGAGCTTCCATCTGGTTGTCAAATCTTGGAATCCCACAAGTTTCAAAAATCCAATGTTTTTTTACTCCTACAGACTCCATAACATTGTTAAACTCATCAATTCGCATACTAGAACGTTCTTCCGCTGACACATAAGGCTTTTCTAGCGCAATTCCAGAACTTCCAATACAAATAACATCAAAGTTTTTCGCATATTTAATTAACAATCCACCTACCCCGATTGTATCATCATCAGGATGGGGAGCGACTAGCAAACATTTTGTATTTCTATTTATAGATAAAAGTGGAATTTCTTTTTTATTAAATAGTTTTTTTCTAATATCACGACAGGTATATGTTCTTAATTTGTGTGGCAATTCATCAATATACATTTGATAATCATGATATGTATTTCTCAACCTCCAAGGTTTCCCTGGTTCTCCACCATAATGAACAATAACAGCATTTTGCTTTGATGTTTTAATTTCATTATCAGAATATGCACACTTCAAATATTGATAACTGCTTCTTTGTTTGTAATCATCGTTATAATAAATACTTTGCATTACACAATATTTCAAATCTAATGGAAAAATCTTATCGCAAGTAATATTTACTAAGTCTAAGTCAAAACATCTCAAATCTTTATAATATTTTTTTGCATTTTCAATTAATTTATCGAAAATATTTTCTTCTCTAAATTTCTTACAATTCAACAACATCAAACCTGACCAATAAATATAATCTTTTTTATTACCTTCAAAATATTTATGGCATATTGTGTTTGGTATATTTTTTTCTGCTCTTACTGCAGCTAATTCATAATCTGAAATATCAGTATTGTAAAGTTCACTTAAATCATCTTTAAACAAAACGTCAACATCTGAATAAATCGCCTTTTCGTACTCATTCAAGATTTCAGGAACTAACAATCTATAATATACAACCTCAGTCCAAGAACCATTTGAATGTGGTGCGTTTTTAAATAAATCAGGATTTACATAATTAAATGCAATATTATGTCTTGTATTTTTTACAAGTTCCGAAAGATTCTTTTGAGTATCCAAATTTAAGTCACTATGCAGAATTCTGATATCATAAGTTGTTGTGTCTTTTGCACAATCAATTAAACTTTTTATTGCAACAGATGCACCTAAAACAACCCTTTTATCAAAACAAAATACTACAGGAATCACATTAGCCATTGATTAACTCCTTTAAATTTTGCAATGAAGATTGATATAAATCTTGCGCGTAAGTTTTCAAATACTCTTGCATTTCTTCGTAATCAGAACTAGACATATTGATAGCAGAAATCATCGCATCAACAAAATCTACATCTTCTTTATAAAGAATAGAATTTTTATCGGTAAAACCATTTATTTTAGCAAAAGCGTCTTTGATTATTATTGGTTTTAAAAATCCATAAACTAATTGAAAATTACCGCTTGTTCCTGTTGTGTTATATCTGATATGTTTTGGTAATTCATAAGAAGTTAATAGAAAATCAGCATTTTCAATTTCGTCATACATATCTTTGAAATCTAAATGACCTTTTATATCAAAATAAGGACGAACATTCTTCGGAATATCCGAAATATGTCCCTTACCAACAACAGTAATCTTAAAGTTTGTAATGTCTCGTTTTAACAATTCAATTGCAGCATCTACAAATAAATTTGCATTTTTTCGTTTATTTCGTATTACACCAATTGTAATAAAATTAATAATTTCATTATTTTTAGGGGTAATTTTCACATCTCCAAAATAATGAGGATTTACAACTGTAGTTTTTGCACTTTTATAATTTGTATCACGTAAAGTTATTAATTTGCCATTTAATGTTTCAGAATCAACCATTTTCTTAATATCATGGGAAACAAAAAATAGCTTTGTTTTATCAACATCAGAATTAAAATGTTTATAGCAATTTTCCAAATGAATTTCATCACATAATTTATGAAAAGAGGTTATTAAAACACCTTTGACATCTAATAATTTATCTTTTTTAAAGAATGTTTTAACTTGTTTTTCAGACATTTTATTTATATCTAAATTATCATTTTTAAATCTAGCAAAAACATTCATTTTATAATTTATAGGGCTAATACATACTGAAACGTGGTACCCTAAATCAAGCAGGTATTTTACATATCCAGGGATAACTTCTGCATGACTTTTAGAACAAGGTTCCCAAACAATAAATGTATTGTTTTTTATAATTGGTCGCTTATAATCAAATAATGATTTTAAAGATTCAAATAAACTTTTTTTAGATTTAAGTTTTTTAGCTACAAAATTTCGGTTTACAATCTTTTTAGCAGGAATTGTAATTACTTTATTACTTCTTACAAGTTCAGATATGTCTAGGTCTTTTTTATTTTTAAATACTTTAACTCTATTATCTACTTCTGAATAAGTACAAGCTAAAGAGTATGTCGCATCAGTCGAATTATCATCTACTACAATTATTTCAATTTCTTCTACCGTTTGTTTACTCAACGCTTGCAAGCATTTAATAATTCTCTTTTCATCATTATGAGTTTTCACAACAACAGATAGCTTTGGAGAATCAAAGAAATAATTTTTCTGATTTTCCATAAGAGTTTCTCTTAATTTATAGATATCTACACTTCTAGAACCCATTACAAACAGAACTCCTTATTTAGTTTATCGTTAAAATTAACCTTCATTCCGATAAAGTTTAGAGTTTCTTCTGGAGTATTTTGTCCATAAATCCATTGCAATAAAGCTAAATCTTTGAACTTCTTATAATAGTGATATCCAAATGTTTTGCGCCAAGATGCAACAGAATATCTATCACTTAAACCCAAATCTTCACATATAGTTTTAAATTTTCTAAAAACTTCTATTCTATCTATTGGTTTAGCCGAATTTCTCATTGATAAGAACAAAAATTCAGTTTTACTTAAATTCTTACAATATTCTTCTAATAGACTTTTAATTTCATTATTCAGAGTATAAATTCTTGCGACTTTTACACTGTCTTTTATTTTTAAAAAGTTTTTCCCTTTTACATCGCCAACTTTTAAATTTAACAAGTAAATAAGTTTAGCACCTGTATTAATTGACAATACAAATAAAATCAAGTCACGAATCCAACCTCTGCGTCTGTATTCATCCTTAATGTTTTCTATTATCTTTTTATCTTCTATTGCAATAGTTTTCATACGTTTCAACCAATCTTGTGCAACATAATTACAGTTTTGTTGAGTTGAATTCAGCAACGCTAGAAATCTTGTGTACAAAAGGTTTTCACGCAAAGCTCAAGAATAAAAAATGTAACAAAATAAACATAAATTTAATATATTTCTCTCTTTTTATCGCTTTGTGTTATACTAAATTTAAGGTAAACAAGATAACAATTACAAAACTGTAATTGTGTTGAATTAATAAGAAGAATTTTAATGAGCTAGAACAGTTAATTTTCTAACAGCCAATCGAAAACATTTATTCGTTTAATACCTTCGTTTTCACCCTCGCCTAAATCGGTAGTTAGCAAAAACTTAGGATAATTGTTCTTAATTTTTTCTAATGAAGCAAGTTCTCTTTCCAAAGTATCGTCGTTTAAAACACTTAGCGCAACTTGATAATACTCTACCGTGTTATTTTTTGTCGCAACAAAATCAACCTCTACATTATAACATTTACCAACATTGACTTTGTAACCTCGTCTTATAAGTTCTAAATAGACAACATTTTCTAAAATATGCCCAAAATCCCTATCCGAGTTGTTTAAAATAGCATTTCTCAATCCAATATCGGTAACATAGTATTTTGAGTTAGTGCCTAATATTCGTTTACCTTTTATGTCATATTGCTCGCATTTATAAATCAAATAACTGTCTAAAAGTCCTTTTAGATATGTGTCTATTGTTGGTGCTGAAACACTATAACCAAACGATTTTAACCCACGTTCTATATTTCTCAACGAAGTTTCGTTACCAATATTATCAAACATATAGCGAATAACAGAATCTAGTTTGTTAGTATTGTTGATATTATATCTTTGTACAAT
>CALEJY010000209.1 GCA_937898445.1 uncultured Candidatus Melainabacteria bacterium
AACGTCCTTAACCATTTTTTTTGCTAAACAGTTCAAGAACAAAAAGTCCTGAAACTCGTTCTCTAATAGGAGCTTCAGAATCTAAAGCCTTCTTTATCTTCTCAAGAATATTTATTCTTTCAACATTCTGTGAAAATATTATACCATCTCCCCTATTTGATCCATCTGTATATAAGAAACCTAATACATACGCCTTCTCATGAGAATTAATCTCATTAAAATAATCAATGTTTAATTTGTGCTGTCTCATAAAATAATAAATTTATTACAGCACAAATATAATTAGGTTTCCTCAGGTTTCCTTGTTAAAATTCGTAAATTTTATGATTTCCTAATATAAGATAGATTTTTCCATTTAATTCATTAATAAGTTTTTTCCAATTACCATTAGAAGTAAAAGCAAAGTCTCCTAAATGAAATACCGTATCATTAGGTTTAACAACTTCATTCCAATTGTTAATTAATGTATTATTCATTTCTTCTACTGTATTCCAAGGTCTATTAGCAAACTTAATAATGTTTTTATGATAAAAATGGGTATCTGAAGTAAACCAAATACCCACTTTATTTGAATCTAATATCATTTTTATTAGAAATCTATATCATTCCTTGAAGAATTAATAAGTTCTTCTTGTTCTACCTTATTTATAAGATATTCATTAACATCTTCAGGGTCATAATTTTCATCGCCAATCAAATCTGGTTCTAAACCATCAGGAATATCCTCGTAATCGTCAATTATATTTTCATCATCTATAATTGTTACATCATCAATTACGTCTTCAATATCAATCAAATTCTTGTTCATAATTAAAAAATATTTAAAAAGTAAAAATCAATATAATCTATTAAAACTTATCAGATCTATTAGGATATTTTGCACTTTTAATAAAATCACCGCTAAGATAAGCTGTGTCCCAATGAATATTATCTGGAGGATCTATTGCTAAACCATCCTTAGTATGACAATTATCCCAATTATCTAAAAGTAATTCTAATTTGTATAAATCTACATAATATTCTTGGAGCAGACTAAATTGAGATTCAAACTCATCTGATACACAATAATAAATTGGTTTATCTTCTGTTTTATTAAACATCTTTTCAGGTTCGGTCATTATTGCTAAATCCCGTAATGTATCTTTACAAGTTTGTATATATTGTTTGATTTCATCAATTTTATCTTCTACTTCAAACTTACTACTAAAAGTTTCCTTATTAAAGGATATATTACAAAATAATTCAGTACTCCAACCCATAATTATGTTCAATATTAGTTCTGTGTTTATTGATAGAGTCAGACATACGATACATATCTAATATATCTGAATCTAACGTAAATCTAGATTTATTAAGTTTAATTCTATCCCTGTGAAGTTTTTTGATGCTTTTCTTTATTACTAATTCTTTAGCTCTAGCTAAAGCTAGTTCTTTACCTTTTTCAATATTAAAAGAATCATGTTCAGAACAAAATGCTTTTGCTCTAGCAGTAAGATAAAATCTAGAACTAGCAATACTTATATAACATATTACTACAGGATTCTTAATTTTAAATTTATAATTAAAGTTTATCTTCATTATTTATTTTTTCTTTAAGTTCTTCAATATCATTTTCTAAAAACTTAATTCTTCTTTCAACTCTATAATCTAGAAAGAATATAAATATTATTAAACATAATATTGAAATTCATTCATTAAGCTCTTCTTTTAATATATCAACAATTATATCAAGATTCATTATCACTTGATCATATACATCAATCTTTTTTTCTACTTTACCTTTAAATCTTTATATTCTTACATACTTTTAATAAAGTAGGAATTATATTGTATGATTTGAATATCCCATTATCTTCTATAATAATATTAAATGACTTCATACTTTACTTCCCCAAGATTCCAAGATTTTAACATACTATCCAATCCAACAATATTAATACCTCTTCTTTTAAGATACTTATCTAATATAAAAGGATATTCTGTTGGAAATTTTACTTCTTGCTTAGCACGTTCAATTATATTTTCTTTAGTTTCTTTTTCAGAAACTTCTATATAGAAATCTGTATCAATAGGTACAGTTACTTTAATATTTACTAATTTAGTTTTCATATTTAAGAAAAATCTTCATTTACAGTAAACCTTAAATTATCAATATAAAATTCTCCATACTTATTTATAGCAGGATATTTATCACTAACCCTTCTTTTAAATTCCTTTATATTTGAATCTAAACTATAATTAGGAGTTTCTTTATTATAAAAGCTTTCTATATCATATCCTTTATCTATAAAGCCATCTAATTCTTTATAAAGAAAGTCATTTATATCAAATGTTCTTCCGTATTCGTCATAAATTATTCCAGACATTAACCATCTTAAAATACTATCTTTATTTGGTTCAAAATATTTAAAATAATGAGCATCCCATAAGAATTTCCAACCAGCACTTCTTTTACCTATATGAATATCTTTATAATCATTAAGAATACTTCTTACTGTATCTATATCATCTTTATCAATACAATCTTTAAGAACTTTTTTAGTAGATTCGTTTATTTTTCTTTTTAAATAAAAATTAGTTCCCATCTTTTATATATAAACCACAAATACAATTATTTCTTTCTGTATAATCTGTACAAGGACAATGTAAATCTTTACCTTTATATTCTGGTGTAGTATGAATACAAGGACAGATTCCATTATTCTTTTCAGCTCTACGCAGAATAGCATTAACTACTCTATCATTAGGATTTAATTTCCAACCATCAAGTCTTTTAATCTCTATCATAATTAAAAAGATTCAATATAATCAGCTTCTGGGAATGTCATATATACATCATCCCATGCAGCATCTCTTTCTTGTTCATCATCCTCATCATATCGATTAGAATATTGCTCTCTATGACCGTCTTTAAAATGAATTATAAATGTCATTTTCTCCAAAATTTAAATGTTATATCATGAAGTTTTTGTTTACCAGTAGACATAGTAACTACTTCATAAAACTTTTGATTAGTATTAGGATTATTCAATGGGCCTTTATTTCTATCATAAGGCCCAATCTTAATAAAATCGAAATTACTAATATCTATATCTTTACTTAATTCAGTATTGCCACTATACCAAGTAGTTTTAAGCTTATATTTATCTCTAATAAATTTAGCTATGTTATTTACTTCTTTAGGCTCTGAATCTCCTCCCATAATACAGACACAACTAATTCCTTGATTAGTTTCTATAAGACGAGATAATTCTTCTTTACTTAATAAAGTACCAATATCATTCTTTAAGTAGCTAGAGTGGCATCCTGGACAATTATTAGGACAATTACTTATATTAATACATAAAGATATTTCATCTGGTACTTCGCTAAATGTAACTTGACTATCAGTGTATTTCAGCATTTCTATCTTTAATTAGTTCAGATACAAATTTAATAAATCTCTTACATTCTTTATAGTTATTAACTGTTAAATCTCCTAAAGATATACCTTTATCATCATCAATATGACATCTAATATCTTTTGCACATTCTTCAGTTTCATCTTCTATTATAATTTCTACTTTAAGATTATCAAACCACTTATAATAAATATGTATAGTAGGAGTATCTAATAATAGTTTATAACCATCTTTAATTAATTTATTATTCAACAATTCCACAGGGCGTACCATCTTGCCAATGATATTTCTTTATCTCTGAAAACGAATATGCTCTATGAACAAACCTCACACCGTCAGGACTTACATAAATAGGTAAGTTGTAGCAGTTGCTCAACTGAAGGGGAGAGGTATCAATGAATAGCCCATGTTCCTTACTTGCTTCTAAGAATTCTTTAGCATCTTTATAAGGACGAATTTTAGGTTTTTGCTTAATACGATAGTTATTATTCCTGAAATCAAAGGTATAATCTTTATCAGAATTCAATGTTATCCATAAATAATATCCATTATCAAAGACTTCTATTTCAATTAGCTTGCCGTTCTTATAGGCTTGTAAAATCTTAATTTGTTCGTCTATGCTCATTTATTCTTTAAATTATTATATTCGTTTTTAAGATTAACTAATACTTTAATTGCACTATGGGATAGATTGTATTCTAATGCTTTAAGCATTGATAATCTAGAATCGATATTATAAAGTCTGGTCATTATATTTTGAACTTTTGTAAAGTCTTTATCTGAAAGCTTATCAAGATTATTTACAATCCAATTATATGCTTCAGAATCGGTTTTACTGAACTCTATATTATTCATTATTGTTTAATTTTTTTAGGAGGTTTTTTAATTCTTTTAATATAATATCAGATTTAGAAGAATCCTTTGTATCATATAGTGAATCTATATATTGAGCTACAATTTCCATACCTTTCATAAAACCTTCTTCATAACCATCGTCATAGCTATCTGCACAAATATCTTCAATTTGTTCAAGAATTATTTCTTTTATATTATTCTTATCAAATTTAGCTATTTTGTTATATAGTTTTCTATCTTTCCTTTTCTGGATAAATTCTTTAATGTTATCTTTTATATCCATAATTTTATATTAATCATAGTTCACGTAATTAATTTTTGGGTTATTACAGAACATAACAGTACAATTATTAATATCTAAGCCTAAATGTTTTAGAATTTCTTCTGTATTTTTATCTTCTGGTGGGTTTTTACAAATAATAATACTCCCTGTATTGTAATCCATTATAACTAATTCTTCAGTACTATTCATTTTTATTAAATAAATTATTTATTCTTTTTTGTAAATAATTAGTTTCATTAATAACTCTTTCTTTAGGCCAATTAAGATTAGTATCATTACTATGACAAGTATCAAATCCTATTAGCCACCAATTATCAGGTATTTCACCATCAAGACTAATACCATATTGTAGTTGATATGCTCTCTTACCTATATATTTCTCTCTAATTTTAGTTTTACTTACAAAGGTAATTTCATTGTAAATAACAGGTTCTGTAAATGTAATACCACCATGTACATTAAAATCGGGATAATCTTCATCCGTATATGATTTACCATATAAAGGATGTTCTGGAGGTACAGCTACATACCCATTACCCCAACCATGATTACCTGTACTAAAAGTATTTTTAAGAATTAATTTTTTAGTCTTCATTATTAAAACAAAACCATATTACTCCCAATAAAAATATTGAGAATAATATGGTAGAAATGGTTAGTAACATTTACTTCTTTATAATATTAACTAATACTTTAGCAGCATCTTTAAGTTTTTTAATATCTGTTTGTTTAACTCCAGATAATTCATCATATTCCTGCTCAAATAGATATGTATTAATTCTATTTAATAAATCTAAAGAAGCTTTCTTAGTTGTTTTTACTGTTGTTTTTAACATGATTAAAATTGTATAGTTTATTATCATCAAGATACTTATCTAAACACATTTTTATATCTAATAGAGCATTTCTATACTCTATTAAAGACTCTGTAGAGTAAGTATTGAAGAACTCTTTAGTATTAGGAAGCAGATTATAATCTCTAATATGACTAGCAAACATAATAAGTTTATCTTTTCCCTGCTGTTTATATATTTTTTGTGCTTATTCTAAAAAGCTAAATAATGTATTATAAATATCAGTATCTTTTATTATAATTATACTATAAATAAGTATTAACACAAAGCTTTAATTTTATTATATATTTTATCATATTCTTCAGTAGGAATATATTCTACTAAATTACAAATAATAGGATATACAAAACTATTTGGATTATCTTTTTCCATAAATAATCTTCGAGTTTGACTTACTTCAATACTTATAGAGTTAGAATCTTTCCAGATAGTAATCCATTGATATTCTATTATTTTATCATATATATTAAGTACTTTAATATAATGTTTACTACCATCAGTAGATTTATAACAATCTCCTATTTTTGGATATAAAGATAGGAGATTTTCTTCTGTAGTTTCTATATCAAATAATTTCATTATTGATTAACTTTGATTGTAATATCATTTTCTGTAAGTGTAACTGAAGATATTTCATATTCTTTACCTTCTATTTCTACTTTAACAGGAATATCATTAGTAAATAAATCTGTATAAGTTCTAAGATTTCTAAAGTCTCCAATAGTCTTACACATTATAGTATTTACTCTCCAAGATTTTCTACAATCTTCAAGTTCTTTATCTGTAAGAACTCTCCAATTAACGGAATTAGAATAAAAATTAATATCTTTTGGAGTATCTATTCTTGTATATACAACTCCTTTATCTTTCTTAACTGCAATCCAATCACCCAAACAAAGTATAGGTATTTTTACAATAAGTCTACCACAAGGAACTCTTTTATTAATTTCTTCTTTAGGAATACTTACTTTTTCATTGTCTGATTCAAATATATAAGAATTTATATTCTTATTATATTCTTTAAAAATCATCCTAGTTTCATAATCTTTTGATTCTTTATCAATAAATACATACTTAGTAATACCATTATTAATAAGATAATCAAAAATACGATAGTCACTATTTACTTGATAAAATATCATAAATTAAAGTATTTGAATTCTAATAGGATAATTAAATAAATATTCATCTTCATAAATCTTTTTACATTGATCTAATTCATTTAATTTATATTCTTTAAATTCTTCTGTAATACTATTCTTAAACGCTACATTTACAGAAGTAGTTATATAAACTTTATTATCTTCTATAGCTATTATATCTGCATTGTATAATTTTATTACACAATCAGAATAAGTTAATATAATATCTATCATATATAACATAAAAGGTCTGATATCAGACCTAAGTTATTAAATTGTTTTACTGTATACTCTGTTATTTGCTTCTATTTGTCTATAATAATCCATAGCTTTAATTGGTCTTAAGTATCCAATTGTCCTTGTCCACTGAGTAATATTATTACTACCACACATAGGGCATTTTTTTATTGGGTGCTTAGTAATAAAACCACAATTATCACATTGACTATTTGGAATATTAAAAGTGAAATATGATGTACCTTTCTGTATAGCAAAGTCTATAAGTTTAAGATATTGCTCTTTGCTTAAATGGTCTTCTAGATTACAATGAAGTGCTTGTCCTCCAGATGATGCTTTTGCTACTTTACCTCCTTGTAATACAAACTTATCTAGAACAGAAGTATTAGGATCGTGTGCATCGTATATATAAGAATTATACAATACTTCATTATTTGGCACAATATAACCATCTTTCTTATCCCAATTATAATTTTTTGAACCTAAGCTTTCTGCTGGCACTACTTCTAGATTAAAGAGATAATCCTTTGTAGATTTTTCTTTACAAAAAGTAGATATAATGTTAAATACATAAGCAATAAAGTCTTTATATTGTTCATTATTACTTACTTTTAACCCCATAAACTGCGCCATTTCATTAAAACCATTTACACCAATAGTAGAAAATAGTTTCTTCATTGAAATATATCCAGCCTTTGAAGCAGTAAGCATACCTTGTTTCTCAAGTTCAAACAACATTGTTTTATAAGCTACTTGATATTTATAAACTCTTTCAAGAATCTTTAATAAATAAGCTTTAAAACTGGGTTTCAAAGTATCTAAATCAAACTTATCTTTTGATTTATTATATTCTTTATACCAATCTTGTACTATTCTATTTAAGTTAAGAGTAATTACATTAACTGAACCTGTTTGTACACCCGTAAGTCCAGTAGTTGAACTAAAAGTATTATTAACTACTTCATTCCTCAATCTACAGTTATGAGTAATTAACCCATTAGGTAATGTAAAATAGGGTTCATCTTGATTATCACATTGAACACAATATATATTATCTTTATATTCTATTGGCTCTATGGATTTAATTTTCCAATATATACTATTATTCTTTTTCTTCCAAGATTTATCTTTAGTTTTATTGCATCTATGATTAGCATCAACATACCATCTAAGACAATATAATGGGTAATTTCTGTTAAATTCTTGGCCTCTAATAATTACAGCTTCATCTGTCCTATCTGATATATTAAGTATAGTTTGCAACCCTAATGTAGTACATAAAGCTTCCATTCTTTCAACCAAATGTTTGCTTATAGTATAGCATCTATTTGAATTACCTCCATCTGTAATATACCAACCATCAAGAATACCTCTCCTAAATTCTACTGACTGTAAAAAACAATCTAGATTTAAAGATTTATTTAAAGCAGAAGTCTTATTAGGTTCATTACCAGTCCATTTCGCTATAAATGTAGTTAATTCTTTATTATAACAATGAATAGGATATACATTATTATATATAGTACCTAATCTAAAATCTCCAATTTTTGATAAATGGTTTTGTACTTTTTCCCATTTTTCTTTATTTAGAGAGAGTTGAAAACTATGAACACTACCATCAAGACATACATAATTTCCAAAGGTTCCATCACCTAAGAATAACCCTATTAACAAACCTTGTTCATAAGTTAAATGTTCGTTATTTTCTGTAACAGGTGAAAGTGTCGAAGTATTGAACATAAGATAATCATCTGTTGTTAAATCTTTTGTTCTTTTTTCTCCATCATACGTAACATTAATATGATTATCACTCATAATAAATTCTTTATTATTATAAGTGATAACTTTATACATTTGTCTATTTGGAAGAGAAATTATTTTACCTTTTATCCATGAACCATTATGAAATACTTTAAAATTTTCTTTCGTTTGTTTATAGGGAAGATCAAGAAATTCTTTAAAGGTACTAATATGAACCCCACTTGTAGAAGATTTCCATAAAAATTTAGTATCCTTGCTAAAACAGCAACTTGCAACCGCATCTGGATTATCAGATAAGTACACAAAGAAACTATGCCCTTTAGACCACATTTCAGCAGCTAAATCTTTATATGATTTATCAATTACATCTTTACCATCATGTAATAAACACATAGATTCTACAGGATATGTAAGTAAAGTTTTAGTTCTTTCCTCATTAAACCA
>CALEJY010000210.1 GCA_937898445.1 uncultured Candidatus Melainabacteria bacterium
CGCATATCAACAACATTGAATTTAGCGACAATTACGCAACCGTAACAGTTGATGAAATAGCAGTTGCAACATCTAAAGAAGTTGTTGGCGAAGTTTCAGTAATCGGAGAACTTTATTCAACATCAAAATGCGTTTATTTCCTAGAAAAACAAGGTACAAAATGGGTAATTAATTCTGAAAAAATTATAGATGAAACTTCAACTCTAAAATACGGAGATGCTAGATATTCTAAAATCGAATTAAACACTCCAAAACAAATTGGCGCAAACCAAGATTACACGGCAACACTAAAAGTTGGCGCACCAAAAGATTGTGTTGTAATTGCATCTATAAACAAAGAAAATATTGTTTATCCGCAAACCAAATCAGATGACGCATTCAGAAGACTAGCCGGAGACAACACACTGGAAAGAGTTTTCCGTTCAAATACAAACAACGTAAACGAATACACTGTTGCCTCAATCGGAATTACACGAGCAGAAAACTATCCGCAAGATCAAGTTCGTATCTATATGGGCGGACTTGCATTCGTCATGACCCGAGTAAACGTAGTCCCTGAAAACAAATTTGTAAAAATGGAAGATGAAAGCAAAAAATAATGAGCAAAGAAATCGAAAAAACAAGTAAACTTATATATTTTGTAACATGTTACGTATTTTTTATATTCGCAAACCTTTATATGTCAAGCATTTTGGTTGACAAATTGGTTCACGGATACAGATTATCAAACGCCGTTTTCTCATTAAATTACATAAAAAACACCGGTGCAGCATTCAGTATTCTCCAAAATTCAAGAGAATTATTAATCATTCTATCAATGATAGCACTTGTACTTTTGGCACTTCACGTAATCCATCACTTAAAATCAATTTCTTTAAAAACTTGCTTTTTCATCGCACTACTATCAGCCGGAATTGCAGGAAATTTGCATGAAAGAATTATTTACGGATTTGTAAGAGATTATTTTCAACTAAATTTCGTACATTTTCCAATATTCAACATTTCTGATATCTTCATCAACATCGGCGTAATCGCTCTTGTTATATTGATTTTGATTAAGAGAAAATAAATCTTTATTTTTATAGGATTTTTGAAAATTGTTGCATTTTTCAAAATAATATGCTATAATGGTGATATGAAATATAATATTGAGCTAACAAAAGATGCCCAAAAAGAGTTTTTGGAATTATCTAACGAAAATAAACTTCTACTAATAGATGATTACAAAACGATACAAGAATATGGGATTGAATTTGTTAGAACAAGACCTATAGAAGACAAAATTTTTGAAATTAAAACAAAGAATATTCGCTCTCTTTTTATTTATCAAGAAAATCAAATTATAATTATTGGACTAATATATATTAAAAAAACTCAAAAAATGCCTAATAATATAAAAAAGCAAGCAAATAAAAGATTTAAACATGTGTAAGTCTAAACAGAAAAACAGTCTTAACAGTTATAAGGAAAAAATCATGGATACAATCAAATTTAATGAATTGCAAAAAGAATTAATCGAAAATAACTCTACTGAACTAAAAAAGACAAAAACAAAAAAACAAATCGACAAATCAATAAAATATGTTTACGTAAAAGATAATGAGGGCTATGTGTTTAAAATTCCTGAAAACGAATTAAACGATAGCTATACTGTTATTACAGAAAAAGATTGGGCAGACCAAAGTGGTGAAACATATTACAAAGCAACTTTCTCTCATGGAGGAGCTAGAAAAGGTGCTGGCAGAAAACAATTACATCGAGATATTAGTATCAGAATTACACTAGGCGAAAAAGATTTAATAAATTACATACGAAAAAATTCTATAGAACCGACAGATGTTTTAAAACGACTTTTAACATAAATTAGGTTGACCTAAAATTTTATATCTGTTATTAAATAAATATGATAATTTACATTGACGAAAACGATGAAAATAAAAGGCTGGATAGTTTCTTATCAGAAATTAATCCCGATTTGTCCCGTTCAAAAATTCAAAACTCTATCAAATCCGGTTGTGTTCTCGTTAATTCAACAACCAAAAAGCCGTCATATTGTTTGAAAGAAAACGATAAAATCGAATTTGAACTTCCAAAAGATGAAGAAATCAAAATTGAACCGCAAAATATTCCACTTGATATTATTTATGAAGACGAAAATATGTTGGTTGTAAACAAACCGTCAGGAATGCTTACCCACCCAACGACAATAGAAAGAGAAAACACTCTTGTTAATGCGCTTTTGTACAAATATGGCGATAATTTGTCTGATATAAACGGAGAATTTAGGCGTGGAATTCTACATAGATTAGACAGAAATACATCCGGACTTTTGATGGTT
>CALEJY010000211.1 GCA_937898445.1 uncultured Candidatus Melainabacteria bacterium
CTAAAAATCAATAGTTCTACCACCACGACTACGTTTTATTGTTTCAGTAGTTTTCTTTTCTTTTTCTTTCTTTTTCACTGTTTCTTCCGTTTCCTCTGGTGTATAATTATAGTTTTCATCATGTGCGGTAGCGGATACTGCTCTTTCATTAGCCCATTCTCTGATAGCTAAAATCTGTCCAGATTGAGTTGTTGAAAGAGGGACTGTATTTCTAATAACTTTAAATAAATCCTCTGTTTTGAGCATTCTATTTTCTGCAAAAGCTTCAAATAATGCAGATATTACAACTTGTTCTATTTCAGAACCTCCAAATCCTTCTGTAGCATCTGCAAGTTTATTTAATAAGTCATCAGTAATTACAAAATCTTTAGACTTACTTCCTTTTAATCTCTTTTCTAGATGTAATTTAAAAATAATTTTACGTTCATTTATAGTTGGTAAATCAACAAAAAATATTTCATCAAATCTTCCTTTTCTTAACATTTCAGCGGGTAATCTTGAAATGTTGTTTGCGGTTGCAATAACAAATACAGGTTTTGTTTTCTCATTCATCCAAGTAAGGAATGTTCCAAAAACTCTGCTTGAAGTTCCTCCATCCATTTCACCTCCAGAATTGCCACCAAACCCTTTTTCAATTTCATCAATCCAAAGTATTGAAGGTGCAACCGCTTCTGCTGTTTGAATTGCTTTACGCATATTTTCTTCACTACTTCCTACCAACCCTGAAAAAATTTTGCCTATATCAAGTCTTAATAACGGTAGTTGCCACATTGCACTCATCGCTTTAGCCGTCATTGATTTTCCACAACCTGCCACACCTGTTATCAATACACCCTTGGGGGATGGCAAATTATAATCTTTTTGAGCTGTACCAAGCCACGAATTATTACGTTTTGCCAACCATTTTTTCATATTTTCTAAACCTCCAACATCATCAATGTTTACAGTAGTATTTATAAATTCAAGTATGCCTGTTTTCTTGATAACTTGGCATTTTTCTTCAAGGATAATATCTAATTCATTAACGGTTAATTGTCCTTTTGTAACCATAGCACGTGCAAATGCATTTTCAGCTTCTTGTAGGGTTAAACCTTGAGCTGCTTTACATAATAATTCTTTTCCGTTTTCATCAAGGTCTATTAAGATACCAGAGCCCTCATTCATAGCTAGCATTTCATTCAAAAGGTTTTTAAGTTCTTCAAGTGTTGGTAAATCAAAATCAACAACGGTAATATCCTTTTGCAAGTCATTAGGTAATACAAGTGTTGGAGCAATGATTACAACATTTTTTGAACACTCTGCATTTTTTAGAGAACCTGCAACATCTCTTATTTTTCTAATAAATCCGTAATCCGCATTTCTTCCTTGAATACCAAGAAGAGGATGAACATCTTTTAATATCATTATTGCAGGTTTGTTATAACTATCAATATAATTCAATGCTTCTGTGGGCTTTTCGGCATTGTTAATATTAACGTGTTCTTGACCTGTTGTAAGTAATTTATTTAAGCTTTCTGTCGCACTCCATATAAAAACATCTCTTTTACTTTTAATAGCTTTAGTATTCTTGGCTATTTTTGTAATTAGCTCAATAACTCTTATTTCTTCCCATGTAGGTATATATATAAAACTAAATCTTGCTTTAAATAGGTTTGTCAAATATTGTTCAGTCTTTTTTATTCCTTCTAATACAATAGTTTTTGCCATATATTACCCCACTAACTTTGCTAATTCTTTAAAATTGCCCATACCTGTCATAATAACTTTGTTTTCTGATGTTATATGGACTTCAATTTTGTTTTTGTATTCTGAAATTACAGATTTACTATATCTATCAGTTAAAAAATAATAATTTTGATTACTTGAGCCAACCCAAGCTCTTGAGTAATCTGTCTTTTCTTGTTCATATTTGCCATCTATCAAAATATCAACATATTTAATAAGTGTTTGAAAATCTTTGTTTTCTTTAAGATTGGAATACTTATATCCAGTAAAAAGAATTACAGACAGTCCAATTTCTTGAACTACCTTTGAAATTTCTGTTATGGCTTGTATTTGTTCTGTAGGTTCACCACCTAACCAAGTAATACCTTCAATCCTATCTTTATAAGATTTAATTATTTCAATAAATTCACAAATTTTATAAGAAGTACCACCATCAAAGTTCCACATGTGCGAATTTGCACAACCTTGACATCTTATAGAACATCCTTGAACCCAAATCGCAAATCTAGCTCCAACACCTTCAACCTTTGTTATAGGAATATATGAATTTATCCTAATGTCCATTTTGTTGATATTCCTCATTTGAAGTATATAGATACTGTTCTGTTTCGTTATACTCTTTTGTAAATTCTGATTTTATAGTTTTAGCACCTGTTAAATTTTCAACTTCTTTTATGTAATTAAGGCAGGATTTACCTTTGATTCCAATTGTTTTGGATTCAATTTTACCATTTGGATATACTCTGATTTTAATTTGTTTGCT
>CALEJY010000212.1 GCA_937898445.1 uncultured Candidatus Melainabacteria bacterium
GATCCGATATTTTTAATAGGAAATGGCTCTACAACAATGGCAGAATTATCAGAAGAAGAAAAAAATAAGATTTCTCACAGAGGTCAAGCTTTAAGGAATGTTTTGAAGTTTTTGAAAAGTTCCAACTTGTAACCCCTTACCCAAATGTCTTGAATGAACTTTCAACGTTTTTGTCAACTACGTTTTTAACAGAATCATATTCTGTTTGTAGAGCTGAGTGTTCTGTATCAAGTTTTTTCAATTCCAAATCAAGTTTTTTATCTTGATTTTCTAAATCTGCCATATCTTGATTGTATTTTGATTCCGCACGAGCAATTGCACGTTCATCAGAAACTTCTTGAATACAGTTGTCTTCTGAAATTGTTGTTGTTTTAAATGATTTTGAAGTTGTTGAATAGTATTCCAATCTCAATGAACCATCTCTCAATGCAGCTTCAAAAACTGTATTATCTTTTAATGGAGATTTTTGAACATTACCGGCAGTGCCTGTTCCTACAGATGCGTATTTGTAGTGTTCAGGATCATCATTTGCAGTTGCTGGAGTATTTGTGTATGTAAAATATCCGCTTGATTGCATTTTTGAGAAGATGTTTTTGTAGTAAGCTAAATCAGCTTTGTTGCTAGAATCAAGTGCTAATTGATAACTGCTAGGGTCAAATGATTGGTTGTTATTTTTCTGATTTGCGGTTAAACTTTCGTCTGTTCTCATGAATGCTTCTGTTATCGCCATCGCATAATCATATAATTCACGAGATTCATCTGTTGTACCTTCATAGTTGATTGGATTATATTCGCCTGTAGGTTTTCCATCATCACCTAATACTGCCCAACTTGCATAACCACTACCAACTGATGAGTAGCCATTTGTTTTAGCCTCGTCAGCAGTAATAACTTTACCGTCTTTGTCTAAATATTCTCCTTTGTCATTTGTATCTAATACATTATTCCATTTGAATGTATATTGCCCATCATCATAAATTCCTTTATGCTCATCATCACCACATTCAATTCCAACTGACGCAAAATATTTATCCCAAGCTTCATGTATTTTTTGTGCTGCTTCTTTTTGGTCTGCCTCCGATAAAGAAGCGACATTTTGAACTGTCATATCAGATTGAGAATAACCCAATTTTGCTAAGAATTGGTTATAATTTCCTGCTGATTGCTTGTAAGCATTTGCAATATCTTCTGTAACTAAAATTCTGCCCTTAGTATCAGTAACAACATATTGTTTAGTATTCGCAGCCATTTGTTTGTTTGTCATTGTGTCATACGAAATATCTGTATATGTTGCATCAGAACCGTTAAAACCTGTTAATACAGTTAATTTAGTAGTATTAAGAGCCTCGTTATATTCATTTGTAATCTGTTGTGTTTGATCAGCTAAACGTTGTTTTGAATAGGAAATACTTTGACCACTATTTTCATTATTGGTCAATCTTGCTGTTATGCTTAATAGTCTAGCTTGTGACGCTGCCATTCCCATAATAGATTTTCCTTTCCAAATTTTACAATCATGTCTACGGCACAATTGGAGAAAATCTTTAGGGAATGTTAACAGTTTGTTACAAATTGTTTATAATTTTATTTTGACTAAAACTTATATTTTATAAATTTTTTAAGCTTACTTGTCATCTTTGGAACAACTTTGTCTAATGAAATTCTTCCATCCAAAATAAGTTTTTCACGAAGTTTGTGAGAATTTTTGTATTTGTCAAAATAAATATCACCAATCTTTTTTACAAGTCTATGTTCTCGTTCTAACGCTTTAAAAGTCGGATTTTTAATAGTACCACTTTCCTTTGCCATTTTAAGATGAGCAAATTCTTGTGGGCGTTTTAAAAACAAGTTTATCATATTTGCGCCAAAACTTTTTTCATTTCTTACAATAGAACTATATAGTTTATTGTCTTGAATAACTGCGCTTTTCATTTGTGCAACTTCTATTGCATCTCTACTAACAGTATAAGGTCTAATTCCTGTGGCACCTGTATATCCACCAACTACTTTACTTATTAACATAAATCTCTCCGTCTGGTTTTGTATAAGGTAAATATATTTCAAAAAAATTATAAGACCTGAAAAGCAAAAAGGCAACTATATTAGCTGCCTTTTTTATATTTTTTAATATTTTAATGCGATTACTTCGTCGCTCCGTTACTCGTAATACCAGAAGCGATAATTACTTTATTGCATCTGCGCATTCTTCACAAATACCATCAGCATTAAGTTTTCTGTATTTCCAGCAACGAGCGCATTTTTCACCTTCAGCCTTTGTAACCCATACAGTGTAACCGTCTTCCGAATGTTCATTCAAAACATTTTCCGGTTTTTCTTCTGTTACGCATGCCTGAGATGTAATAAAGATATTGCATAACTCATCTTCATTTGCTTTCAAGATTTCTGCATTATCTGATTTTACGTAAACTGCAACTTCTAAAGAGCTTCCGACTTGTTTTTCAGCTCTAAGAGGTTCAATAGCTCTTGTTACAACTTCACGAGCTTTCAAGATTTGTGTAAAATCTTTTTCTAATTGCTCATTGTTCCATTCTGCTCTAGGTTTGCACCAATCAGAAAGCAAAATACTTTCCAATCCGTCTTTTTGACATTCAGGTACACTCATCCATATATCTTCTGCTTGGTGAGGCATTACAGGAACAAGCATTCTAACAAGAGTTTGCAATGTTTCAAATAAAACAGTTTGACAAGCACGACGAGATAAAGATTTTTTACCAGCAGTGTACAATCTGTCTTTTACAATATCAAGATAGAATGAACTCAAGTCAACAGCCGCAAAGTTTTGAAGTTGTTGGAAATATTTGTAGAATTCATAGTTATCAAAAGCCTCTGTAACGCTTACAATCAATTGATTTAGCTTGTGTAATGCGAATTTGTCAATAGCTTTCAAATCTTGATATTCAACATAATCAGTTTTTGGATCAAAGTCAAACAAGTTGCCTAACAAAAATCTTGAAGTGTTTCTTGTTTTCTTAAAGATTTCTGCCAACTGTTTAACGATGTTATTACCGATTTTTGTATCGTTTCTGTAATCAACTGATGCAGCCCACAATCTCAAAATATCAGCACCATAAGTCTTGATGATTTCATCCGGTCTAATGTAGTTACCCAAAGATTTTGACATTTTTCTGCCATCTTCTCCGAATACAAAACCGTGAGTTAATACTGATTTGTAAGGAGCTTTGCCTTGAACTGCAACACTTGTCAATAATGATGATTGGAACCATCCTCTGTGTTGGTCAGAACCTTCCAAATACATTTCAACCGGAGTATGCCCCAAAGCATCAGAACGTTTTTCAACTACTGCCTTCCAAGTTACACCGGAATCAAACCAAACATCCATAATGTCGTTTTCTTTTCTGAAATGAGTTTTTCCGCACTTAGGACATTTGAAACCTTGTGGCAACAATTCTTCTGCAGAATATTTTACCCACGCATCAGAACTTTCTTTTTCAAAGATTTTTGCAACGTTTTCAACTGTTTCGTCAGTTACAATAACTTCTCCACAATCTTCGCAATAGAAAACAGGAATTGGTACACCCCAAGCTCTTTGACGTGAAATACACCAATCTGTACGACCTGCAACCATGTTTGAAATTCTAGCTTCGCCGCCTGCAGGAATCCATTTTACACCTTTAATTGCTTCTAAAGCTTTATCTCTGAATTTGTCTACTTTTACAAACCATTGAGGAGTTGCTCTGTAAATTACAGGATTTTTACATCTCCAACAATGTGGATAACTGTGGTTAATATCTTGGGCTTTCAACAATGCACCACAGTTTTTAAGTTTTTCGATAACAATAGAATTTCCTTTATAATAAGGAACACCTTCCAAATCCTTATCCTTAACCGCATCAGTCCAAACACCTTTGCTATCAAGTGGTGAGAACACTTCAATGCCGTATTTGCAACCAACCTCATAGTCCTCAAGACCATGTCCCGGAGCAGTGTGTACAGAACCAGTACCTGCATCAAGTGTAACGTGTTCGCCTAAAATAATAGGTGATTTTCTATCTACTAAAGGATGTTGAGTTGTCAAAAGTTCCAAATCAGAACCAACGCAAGATCCCAAAACTTTAATATCTTTTTCATCCCATTCAACATCAGCCAAAAAGCTTGCCAACAAGCCTTGTGCAACCACGTAAATATCACCTTCATGTTCAAAGAAAGTGTATTCAAATTTAGGATGCATACTGATTGCCATATTTGAAGGAATTGTCCAAGGAGTTGTTGTCCAAATTACCGCATAAACGTTGTCATTCGGCAAATCAACTAACTGCTTAATTTTACTTACACCTTCATCGTCGAACTTAAATCTTACATAGATTGAAGTTGAAGTGTGATCCGCATACTCAACTTCAGCCTCTGCCAAAGCAGTTTCGCAAGAAGCACACCAATAAACAGGCTTCAAACCTTTTTCAATATAACCCTTTTTGTACATTTCGCCGAAAACTCTAACCTGTTCGGCTTCAAATTCAGGGTTAATAGTCAAATACGGATGTTCCCAATCGCCCCATACACCCAAACGTTTGAATTCGCTTTCCTGACCTTTTAAGTTTGTATGAGCAAACTCTCTGCATTTTGCACGAAGTTCAGCAGGAGTAAGAGCTTCACGTCCGCCTTTAATGTTTTTTACAACCTTGTTTTCGATAGGTAAACCGTGTCCGTC
>CALEJY010000213.1 GCA_937898445.1 uncultured Candidatus Melainabacteria bacterium
TGTGGGATAATTTCGGCGATCAAAATTCTTACGGGCAACAAGCCGTAACAGATCAGGATTTTCAAAAAGCTCTTGAGAGTAAAAAAGGCAAAAAGAAAAAAGATAAAAATATTCCCAAAGGTGAAAGTTTTTCTCAAAGCAACGAAACAGAAGCTATTACAAACACCTCTAAAGAACTTCCTGTTTTGTTAATTCCTCTAACCCTTAAAGTTGGCGACGGAATAATTCCAATAGGACATTACCAAGTTGAAGGTGTTAAAGAGGATAATCAAATATTTTTGAAACTTTATCAAGGTCATACCGTTATGGCAAAACTTCCGGCAGAAGAAACAAACGACGATTTTGGCGAACAAACGATTAATTTTGTAAAACTTATCCCGCACGGTGATTACCATATCCAAATTATTTATGGTTGTCTTGATTTTAACGCTTATTCAGTAATTGACATTGCGGAATAGTATTGCTAAAATTAAGACAAGAAAAGGGGTAAAAAATATGAAACGAGCAATTGTAATGGTTATCGATTCTATGGGAACTGGCGCAATGCCTGATTGCCGAGAATTTAACGATATTCCTGAATGTAACACACTAAAACACGTATGCGAATTTAACAACGGGCTGAATGTTCCTAATATGGAAAAAATGGGATTAGGAAATATTCAAGACTACGAAGGAATTAAAAAAGAACCTAATCCGACTGCGCAATACGGGATTATGGAAGAAAAATCTAAAGGCAAAGATACTACAACCGGTCACTGGGAAATGGCTGGAATTATATCTGAAAAACCTTTTACAACTTTTCCAAACGGTTTTCCAAAAGAACTTGTTGATGAATTTATAAAAGAAACAAACTGTGGCGGAATTTTAGCAAACAGACCGGCAAGCGGAACTGCAATTATCGCAGAACTAAATGACGAACACCACAAAACTAAATTCCCGATTGTTTACACAAGTGCAGACAGTGTTTTTCAAATCGCAGTTGACACTGATTTAATTCCATTGGAAACACTTTACCAATGGTGTACAACCGCAAGAAAAATTCTAGATGAAGGTGGTTGGAATGTATCAAGAGTAATCGCAAGACCATATAAAATTATTGACGGCAAACCGACTAGAATTTCTAAAGACAGAAGGGATTATTCAATGGTTCCGCCTCATTCTGTTTTGAACGAAATCAAAGATAAAGGTGCAAAAGTTATCGGCATCGGTAAAATCGAAGATATTTTTTCTAAATCAGGAATTACTCACGCAATCCACACAGGATGCAACAGGGAAGGTTTGGAATTAACCCTAAAAGCAGTGAAAAACGAATTGAATTTAGATGAAATCGCTTATGACAAAAACGCAAAATACTCTAATCCAAATTCATTTATATTTACAAACCTTGTAGATACAGACATGCTTTTCGGTCACAGAAACGACGCAAAAGGTTATGGCAAAGCGATTGAAGAAATTGACACTTACGTTGATGACATAATTGATGCGATGAGTGATGACGATTTGTTAATAATTACTGCAGATCACGGTTGCGATCCGACAGTTCCCGGAACTGATCATACTAGAGAATATGTTCCAATTCTTGTTTTCCATAAAAACGGAAAAGGTGAAAACTTAGGTATGATAAAAGGTTTTGACTATATCGCAGGCAGAATTAAAAATTGGTTAGAAATATAATATTTTTAAAAATTTCATATCCAAACAATTGAAATTTAAAATCTTTTATATTATAATCAAGTTTGTGAAGAAATTCACGATTGTATATAACTATAAGGAGAAAGTAGAAATGACAGTAACAGTAAACGATTCTTGTATCGGATGCGGCGCTTGTGAATCAATTTGTGACGCAGTATTTTCAGTAGATGGAACTGCTCAAGTTGATGAAGCAGCTGTTGCAGATAACATGGATTGCGTTAAAGAAGCAGCAGAAGCTTGCCCTGTATCAGCAATCGAAGTTGAATAGTTTAATATTTAACATAAATAAGAAAAGTCCGGCGAATAACCGGACTTTTTTGTTTATAAAAATTTATTTACAAATTAATTTCTGTACTCACATACAAAAACAATTTTTCTTCTCTTAACTTCATCCATACTCATATTATCAACAGGAGTAACGTTTCCGTCTGCATCTACATTTCCTTCAATTGAGCAAACATATTTATCAGTAATTGTAGGAGAAGAAGATTTTTGAGATTGTCTAGCCTCTAAATCGTTAAGTCTTGAGTTCATTCTATCTTCCAACATCCTCAAATCTCTTGAAATATCATCTGATGAATTATTGTTTGACATATCTCTATCATCTCTGGTATCACGATATTCATCTCTATCTCGATCTCTATCTTTATAATTGTCATAGTTATCATCGTTTTTAGAATATTCATCAGAAGATTTTTTATCTCCTTTATATTTGTTCATCATCATAGGTGCGCTCAAAATCATTACAACACCTAAAATAATAACAAGTACAATTGCATAACCCATTGTAGACATAGCATTCTTTTTAATCATCTTTAAAAACATCCTCTTTTTGAAAAAATTATAACATATAAAAAAGACGGGTTCAACAATTCAAACCCGTCTTTACATTTTGTTTTTTATAAACTAAGCTTTTGCCTCATTAACAACAGCTTCCAATGCTGCAAGAGCATCATCAGGAAGTTTATCAATTCCGGCTTTTTCAGTTTCTCTTGATTTTACAAATGCAATTCTGTCATTCATACGAGCAACAAATTGTTCTGCATATTCTTTGTTAGCAAAAGATGTTTCAAAGCCTTCAACATCCATAATTTCGATATCAGAGAATTTTTCCCATTTATGGAAATTAGCTTTTCCTTCAACAATTGCTTCAATAATACCCAAAGTATGGGCAGGTTTAACCTTTGTACCCATAAATTCACCTGTATTCAAGATATAACAATCAACACCATCTTCAATCAATTGTTTAAATCTTGTGTAATCAACTGCCAACGGATAAACTCTGAATGGGTTAGCATAAGGTTCAACAACAAGAGCGTTAGGATCAACACCTGCCGCCAATCTTTCTGCTGAAGAACGTTTTGTAGCTAGAGTTGCACCCATAGCAGAACCCAAAGATGCACCTGACAATTTCAATACAGGTGGAATTGTAGGATCTTTCATCAACCAGAAAATAGCGTTAATAGGCTCATTAATTCTATCAACTCTGTTTGGTGACCACAATTTTGATTTTACTGCACGGCCGTTACCGTTTCTGATATCTTCTGTTACAGAAACAACTTTTCCGTCAGCCAATGCAATTGCACCTGCGTTTTGTTGAGTAAGAATATATTTATTATCTTCACAACCAATCGGATAATCTGCAGTTTTGTCGAAATATGCAGGTTCTAGCGCAATTGAATATTTGTCATGAACGTTAATAATAAACGCATCATCGTGCAATACTGTAATATTGTATTTGTTATTATGTTTTGCGTGAGTAATAGTTGATTTACCGGAACCTGACAAACCAAATACCGCAACTTGGAAAGATTTTCCTCCATCCAGGTTATAACGTTTCATACCACCGTGACAAGATGCGTAACCGTTACGAGCCGCACAACCCCACGCTAAAGTAAGAGTTCCTTTTTTGTGTTCTCCAAAATATCTCATACCTAAAATAGCAGCACAGTTGTGTTCAGGATCAAAGAAAGTCAACCCGTAAGGGAAATCAGGATGTGACCAATCTGGATCTGAGAATACATAGATATCACCTTCCGGCAATTCTCTTGATTCTGCGTACATATTAGCGTAAGCTTCGTTAATATATTGGAAGTTCAACATCCATGAATACATAATGTTTTCAAAACCTTCCGGAATTAACAAATGAGCTTTAATCATATAATCTTCATCTAGCCCAACAACCGCTTCAGTTCTATACATCAATCTGTCACGAGTGTTGTAAACTGCTTCACGAATAATTGGTAATAAATATTTCAAATCGCAATTTGGTTCACCAACGATTTTTCTGGCAGCAGCACATCTTCCAACAACTGTACCATCGTTAAATAACAATTGATTTGCCCCTTGAGGAAGACCGATTTTTTCAGGTTTGTAAACAGGCATACCTGTTAATTCAATAGTTCCTGGACTGCTTTTAGCTAATTTGTAAGCCTCAGAAACTGATTTAATTTCCTCTACATTATTGCCGAAAAACGGTGCAGTAATAGTAGCACGTGCAGCTGACATCATTTTTTTCAATTCTTCAGAATTAGTAAAAAATTCCTTTGTTGCCATATTCATCTCCTTTGCTAAACACTCTATTTAGTGTAAAAAATACATTAACCAACTTGATAATAGCACAAAACCATACGCATGGCAAGGAGATTTTTGAGCTTATAAAAACAATTTATTTATAAACATCTTGCAAATTACGGATACCACCTTTTTCAACAGGCAAGCAATAAGTCACATTTGGATGAAAATAATAGTTTCCATTCGGACTTTTCATAATCACAAGACTAAACAAATCGTATCCGGCTTTGTTTGGGAAAACATTTCCGTTACTATCAACCGCAAACAATGGATTTTGCTGCTTTGCCGGCAAATTAAACACCGTCAAATTTGTTTTATCATTCATCACAAAAACCTGATTATATCTGTTCATCATATTTTCCGAAAATCCTGCACAAGACGGAGTTTGAGCATATTTTTTATAAATCGGCAAACAACCTTTTTCTAAAGCATTATTTTTGCAATATTTTGTTACTCTCAAGTTTGTCGCAAAGTTTTTATAAAATCTGTCACATCCATCCATTTTTGAAGGAAAATTTTTGTCTGAACTAAAATAACATCCGGTATCTCCTGCCATATCATCAGCAGTAATCAACAGAGCTTGAGAATACGCAGAATACAACTTTTTAAATGAAACAACCGCAGCCTTGTCAACAAAATACAAAGTCAAATGCACAGAAACTATCAATAATAAGATAAAATAAATACCAATTAAAATCAAAAGTCTGATTTTATTTTGCATCTACAAAAGCTCCTTCGGTTCTATCGCAAAATCAACAATAACAGTTCCATTTGACGATAACGCCTCATTAACTGCTTTTTCAATATCTTCTGTTTTTTCAACCCTAATAGCTTTTGCTCCATAGCTTTCTGCTAATTTTATAAAATCAGGGTTAGAAATCTTTGTGCCATAATAACGTTCTTCGCAAGTTTTTTCTTGGAATTGTCGCACCATTCCTAAATAACCGTTATTCAAAACAAATATTTTAACCGGCAAATTGTAATCAACGCAAATTGCTAACTCTTGAATATTCATCTGAAAAGAGCCATCGCCCGCTATACAAATAACAGGCTTGTTTTCTGCAACACAAGCACCAATTGCGGCAGGAAAGCCAAAACCCATAGTTCCCAAACCTCCAGATGTAATAAATTTGTTAGGGGAATTGAATTTTAAATACCTTGCTGCCCAAACCTGATGTTGCCCAACTTCCGTTGTTATAACAAGATTTTTTCCGTTTAAACATTCTTGGATTTTTTCTAAAACCTCAAACGAGTGCATTTTTTCAGATCTTTTTAATGGTTCTTTATTACTATTTTCAAGTTTTTGTGCCTCTTTTAACCATTGAGAAAAATCTAAAGTTCGAAATTCACTTAATTGCTCATTCAATTTTTCAAGAACAATCTTAGCATCCTCAACAACACCAATTTTTGCAAGAATAATCTTTGAAATCTCTTTTTCATCAATATCAATATGAACCAGTTTTTTTGCCAAATCCTCTTTTTTAAAGCAACAAGTAATTCTATCATTAAAACGAGTTCCGATAGCAATAACCAAATCACTTTCTCTAACCGCTTGATTTGCAGCATATTGACCAAAAATTCCAATCATTCCGATATAGTTTTCATCATCTTCGGGATAACTGCCCAATCCCATCATTGAAGCAACAACAGGAATTTTCAAAGATTTGGCAAAATCAAATAGATTTTTCATCGCACCTGATTGAATAACTCCACCACCGGCAATTAATAAAGGCTTTTTAGAACATTTAATTGCATTTATAATTTCTGAAACATCAGTTTTTGAAACCTCATTTTCAAAATCGATTTTTTCACCCACAAACTCTGTTTCTTCTGAAAAAACATTTTTTGTAATATCAATTACAACAGGACCTTTTCTCCCTGACATTGCAGTTCTAAAAGCCTCTTTTACGGTTTGTTCTAAATCTTTTACATCTCTAACCTGATAACCTTTTTTAGTACAAGACTTTGTGATATCAATAATATCAACTTCTTGAAAAGCGTCTTTATACAATAATTCAGAAGAAACCTGTCCTGTAATAACAACAAGCGGATAATTATCTAAATAAGCATTTGCAACTCCTGTCACGATATTAGTAGCACCGGGACCGGAAGTCACAAGTGCAACTCCGCATTTTCCGGTCACTCTTGAATATCCTTCTGCCGCATGAACTGCAGCCTGTTCGTGACGCATCAAATAATGTTTGATTGAATTTTGTTTAGATAATTCATCATAAACATTCAAAACAATTCCACCCGGATAGCCAAAAATAGAGTTTACACCCAAATTTTCCAATGTTTTTAATAATATTTTAGCCCCTGAAATTGTCTTTGTTAATGTCTGCATAAAACTAACTCCATAATTCAATAAATAAATTCTACCACAGGGAAATAGTTTATGCAAAGAGAAACACTTCATATTTTATTACATTTTGACAAAATTCTATTTTCAGGCGTTTTAAAGCTTAAAAAAAAGGAGAATTTCACATGTTAACTGCTATTAACAACCAACAACAATCTTTTGGTGCAAAATTAAACATCAAAAACATTAATATTCCTCACAAAGAAGAAATAAGCAAAGAATTTGCAGCAATTACCAAACATTATAAAGAAGATACTTTGGATGTTTCAGCAGAATTAATTTTTAGAGATGACGACTCTACATTTAAAAATACAAACTTCGCTTGTAATGGAAAAGATATGGGCTTTTTGACGGAATTAAAAGATTTCAAAAACTTTTGTAAAGACCGTTCTCCAAAAGAAATTGCAAAATCTTTAGGCAGAGTTTTCAAACTAGGAAAACTTGGTGAAAAAACAAGCAAAGAACGTTCAAACATTCACAAAAACATGAGCAGTGTAAACGGCTTATTAATAAAAGCTCAATTCAATCAAGGCAGCTCTAATAGCAAGGTTTTAAATAATATTATCAGCAATGCAGAAGCTAGATTAGCGACGTTAAAAACTCAACTTGCAGCTACACAAGAACGTCACTTAAATCTAACAAACAAAATAAAAGGAAACGACGAACTTGCAAACGCAATTGAGCTAGACTAAAATTTCGAATAAATATAAATTAAAAGCTCCCTTTCGGGAGCTTTTTTATTAATTAGTCAATTGTGAACAAGTCTTTAAGTTGCTTTTTCTTTGTATCAACTTTCTTTTGACGTTCAGCTGCTTTCTTTTGATTTTCTAATTTCTTTTGTTGAGCTTTTGCTTTTTGTTTAGCAACTTTTTCTTGTTGAGCTTTTTTCTTTGCAGCAAGTTTTTGTTGTTCTGCTTGTGATTTTTGGTTTACAGATTGTTCTTTTTTAGCAACTTTGCTTGTTGCATTGTCTAACCATTTTGAAACAGGGCCTTGAGTTTCAGCTGCTGAAACTGTCATCATTGTTATAACCATAACTGCCATTAATGTAGCTAATTTCTTTTTCATGTTTTTCTCCTTATTCTGAAATTAATTTGTTAAACAAATCTTTCTTTTCTTGTAATTTTTTCTGTCTTGCTTTTGAAGCTTCTTCATTAGCTTTCTTTTGAGCTTCAATTTTATTTTTCAATTCTTGTTGTTGTTTCACACTAGCATCTTGTTTTGCTTGAATATCTTTTTTCAATTGTTCTTTTTGCTTGTTCCAAGCATCTTGTCTAGCTTGAGAATCTTTTTTCAACTGTTCTTGTTTTTTAGTCCAAGCATCTTCGTTTGCTTTTTGTTTTTCTTGCAATTTCTTTTCAGCATCAGTTATTTTTTGAGTATGTTTTTGAATAAACTGTTCTGTATAAGTTGTTTGAGTTGTAGTTGAATTTGTTGTAGTTGTAGCAGCGATTGCAGCAGATGAAATCATTGCTAATGTTAATGATGCGATTAATAAACGTTTCATTTTTTTATAACCTCCTTCTTAATTCTGAAAGTATTATACTAAACTTTCTCATACATATCAACTATTTTTTTAATTCCGTTTTGCGCAGTGTTAAATATTTCAATCATCTGAGATTGTTCGTAAGGCGCACCCTCAGCCGTTGTTTGGAACTCAATAATCTTTCCGCTTTTTGTTAAGACAATGTTACTATCAACTTGCGCATGAGAATCTTCGATATAATCCAAATCCAATCGAACTTCACCATCAACAATTCCGGCAGAAATTGCTCCAATCGGTTCAATAATAGGATTTTCTTTCAATTTGCCTTCCTTAATCAATTTTTCGACAGCGATTTTTAAAGCTAAAAAACCTCCGCAAATGCTTGCAGTCCTTGTTCCACCATCAGCTTGAATTACATCGGCATCAATTGTTATTGTCAAATCCGGCATTTTTGTTAAATCAACACAAGCTCTCAAACTTCTACCGATAAGTCTTTGAATTTCTTGAGTTCTACCGGAAACCTTTGTTCTTTCTCTTTGACATCTTGTATTTGGCGCAGAAGGCAATAGAGAATATTCCGCAGTAACCCATCCTCTAACATCTTCTTTATCCATCCATTTTGGTTTTCCTTCTTCAACAGAAGCTGTCGTAATAACTCTCGTATCACCAAATTCTACCAAAACAGATCCTAATGCGTGTTTTGTAAAATCTTTTGTGAATTTAATTTCTCTCATTTCATTATTTGAACGATTTTCTCTTTTCATACTAACCTTTCAATTTTATTCTTTATTTCCTTCGTAATCCCACATATAAATTTGTCCGCAATATTTGCAAACCGCATGTTCATTCATAAACTGCAAATCCGGAATAAATTTATACCCGTCAACAGTTATTTCAATATCACCGTTTTTGTTATATTCTTGCAAAAACTTCTTTTCGCCCCTATAGTCAGGCGAAAACATTAATTCAAACTTATCTACAGATTTGCAATTTTTACAGATAAACATAATTAATACTCATCATCTTCCAGTCTTGCCCGTCTTATAATTTCAGGATCTATACCTCTTTTTTCAATCTTGAAAGTTTTTGCAACAGGCTTTTGCTGAGAAGTTGCCACTTTTTTAACACGTTTTTTCGGCTTTTTTACAACCGGTTCATCTTCAGATGCAAGCTCATTATACCACAAAGTCCAACAAATACTCCTTATCGGCAAAGAAAATCCAACCGCCAAGAAGAAAATCAATTGTTTAACCAACTCTGTTCCAATCACAGAAGGCGTAACCCCATACTGTTCCAAAGGATCAATCGGAAGTGTATAAGCCCAAGCCTCAAACATTTTTGCTAACGGATTTGTCCAATTGAAAGCATCAAACAAAACTCCCAATCCTGATACCAAAATTACATAAGTAAATATGGTCAAAATTGCCATCAATAAAAAAGTTCTACCGAATTTTCCCTTAACTAAAGACATACTTCTTTTGAAATATCCGACAGGAGAAAGTCCGTTTTCAAATGTAAAAGCTTGAAAAACTAAAATAAAATATACGAAGAACAAACCTGCAAATATCCAAAACACAGGCAATATTCCTAAAATCGTCATTATACTAATCAAAAACCAAATTGCGATAAATGAAAAACTTTTTTGAGTAGCTACAGAATTATGTGCCTTAAAATCATAAACCCTGCCGGTATTCAAATACCCCTCAGTCATAGAGTTTAACGCAACAAAAGCAACCAAGTAATCCCAAAAAGCTTTAATCAAAATCAACACTCCCGGAATTACAGACACAACAATCAGAGTAATCATTGATGACATATTGTTCAAAGCGTCATATTTTGCGGCAATATCTTGCATATTTTGGGTAAACCAAAAAGTTAAGCCAAAAATCAAAAAGATACCCAAAAGCTGTCCCAAAACAGGAAAAGCCATATACAACATGAATTTATGAATATTTAGGGCAAAAATCTTTATACCTTCAAAAAATATTAACCAAACACTTCTATTCGCCATATCTCTCCTTTTGTTGTACAATCATTTTAGTACAAACATGATTAAGTGAAAAGTGAGAAGTGAAACAAATTTTCCCCCTCGCCAAGTTGGAAGGAAGAGGGTAGGGTTAGGGGCATAAAATGCTAACAGACGAAATTAAAAATTTTTCTAAAGAAGATTTTGAAAACAATAGAGTAAATCTACATATACACACGACTTTTTCTGACGGAAAAGCTGATGCGTTTGATATTATCAAACAAGCCAAAGAAAAAGGTTACAAAAAAATAGCAATTTGCGATCACAACACATTTGAAGCTCACAAACAAATTCAAGACGACATTCTAATTCCGGCAATAGAATTTGATGTATGGTGCGGATATGTGTTTTTACACCTTTTGGGATACGGGATTGATGTTAACAACAAAGAACTTCAAAGCTTTTGCGCAAAAAGTAAAAAAGAAACAGAACTTGATATTGTAAGAATTTTTTCAAAAAGAGATATCAAAAAACTTATCCAAGCAATCCATAACGC
>CALEJY010000214.1 GCA_937898445.1 uncultured Candidatus Melainabacteria bacterium
CAAGGTTTAAACGCTGACGGTCAGCACGAACACATCAAAGACACTTGTATTCCGACATTTTTGCATTACAACCTTCCATTAATATTATTTGCGCTTTTAGCAGTGTTGTTATTCTAAAACTACATATTCGGCAACTCAGGACCTTTATAGTATTTATACAAATTCATTACATCATCAGGAAGCTTTTTGCCTGCACTCATTGCACTAAAACATTCTGCAACAAATTCGTTTGGATTAGTTTTTCCATAGCTTGAAACTTTTCCGGCAATATCCTGTTTTTTTATATCAGTGATAAATTCTTCTTTTGCTTTTTTAGAAACATTACCCCACATTTCATCTTTCAAAGATCTATTCATTTTGTGCAAATAATGTCCCATTTCATGATACAATATTCCAAATTTTGAATTTCCACGTAATGTCCCTGTTTCTGTAATTGGTGCGCTATCACCAATAGTTGCTATAATATTTACAACTTTTTTATTCAATTGTTCTTTTGGCAAATTTTCATAATCTTTTATATTTGTTGAAATATTATTATCTCTCATGATTTTTGTAGCAACATCATTATTTAATATTTTGTTTTTTAATATATTGAGAGCATTTCTATTAAAATTAGCTAAAGATTGAGCATAATCAGATATTAATAACTGCCCATTTATAGCATCAAATCGACTTATGTTAGAAGGATTTTTTACTAATTCATCATACATATCCAAAATTTCACCATGAACTTTTCTATCCGCTCCAGGATGAAAAGTTGCCATTAGTTCCCCTTTTTCATAATATGGTTTAAAAGTTTCTTCAACTAAATCTTTAAATTTTGTTATACTATTATCAATATTACCTTTACAAAATGTTATCCTTGCATTTTTAGCATTGGTCAATCCTAAAACAGCATCTGACTGTTTTGATAACTCATCAGCATTAGCCCAACGGAACTCTTTTGGCATATTAGCTTTACCCTTAAATCTATTGTTAATATTGGTCAAACCTTCATTTACCCAGTTTGCCATTTCAATATCTTCACCAAAATCGAATTTTTCAACTCCAAAATTTTTCTTTGCATAATTAATAGCATCTTCCATAGTTTGAGCAGGTTTAAAATCTATATGTTCAGCAAAATTGGCAGGTTTTATATTTTTCCCTTTAGTTAAAATTGCAGCTGCAATCAAACCACCAATCGCTAAAATACCAGCACCAATACCTATTTTAGTATTTGTTGAAAGTTTCTTAGTGTTGCCTTGTTTTTCAAAAGTGTCTGTTTGGACAGAAGAAACAGATCCTGAAAGTTTTTCATTCTTTTTAATCTGGTTTGTATTTACAAGATTAGCATCTACTCCAGTAAACCCTATATTTTTGGCTATTTCAGTTATCATATTTTTCCCCTTAGAAAAATTTTCCCTATATTTTATTAAACGACAAAACAAAAGAAAAATTGCGAAATATGTTAATAAATATTAAAAATTAAACAAATTTCATGTCACCCCCCTGAAATAAATCAAGATTATCAATGTCGGCAAAAGATCGCACAACAAGCGTGCGATGGCATGTTCTTTTTAACAGTCAACTAATATTTGTCATCGCAGAATTATTGCGCAATCTTTAATCAAGATTAATAAATTTTGAATAAAACCTATTCCACAGTAACTGATTTTGCAAGGTTTCTAGGTTGATCTACGTCTTTTCCTAAAAATTCTGCAATATAGTAAGCTATCAACTGCAAAGGTATCATTGCAATAATTGGAGAGAACAACTCTTGAACATCAGGAACTCTGATTATATGTTCAAAAAGATAATCCAATTTTTCATCCTTTGAATTTGTTAATGCAATCATTCTCGCATTACGAGCTTTTGCTTCCTCACTGTTAGAAAGAAGTTTTTCATAAACAGAACCGTTCATCAAAATAGAAAGCACCGGCATAGTTTCATCTAACATTGCAATAGGACCATGTTTAAGTTCGCCTGCAGGATAGCCTGTCGCATTAATGTAACTAATTTCTTTAAGTTTTAGTGCGCCTTCCAAAGCTGTCGAATAATTTATACCTCTTGCAATATAGATAAAATCTTTTGTATTCGCATAAACTTTCGCAACTTTTTGAATATCTTCTTTGTGCGCCAAAATTTGTTCGATTTTTTGCGGAAGAACCATCAATCCAGCCTTCAAAGATGTTAAAGTTGATTCATCAACACTTCCTTTGATTTCAGCCATATAAAGTGACAATAAATAAAACGCCATCAATTGAGCAATATAAGATTTTGTTGCCGCAACAGAAACCTCAATTCCGGCATTAACAGGAATTAAGCTATCAGCTTCTCTCGCCATAGCACTATCAGGTCTGTTTGTGATAATCAAAATATGAGAACCTTTAGCCTTAGCCTGTTTGATAGCAGTCAAAGTATCAGCCGTTTCACCTGATTGAGAAACACCAATTACTAATGTATGCTCATCCGTAACAGTTTTTCTGTAAATATATTCACTTGATGCCTCAACATCAACCGCAATTCCACAGAAGTTTTCAATCAAATATTTACCAATCATTGCTGCGTGTAAAGATGTTCCGCAAGCTATGATTTGTATTCTATTCAAATTCTTTAATGTGTCTTTATTTAATTTAACTTCGTTCAAAACAATATTTTCATCCGGAGCATGAAGTCTGCCAACCAAAATATTTCTGATTACATCAGGTTGTTCATGGATTTCTTTAAGCATAAAGTGCTTGTAACCCATTTTGCTCAATGCAACAGGTTCCCAAGGAAGAACTTCGATTTTTGCATTAACAGGTTCATCATTGATATTAATAATTTCCATGCTTTCAGGAGTTAATGTCGCAATTTGGTTGTCTTCCAAGTAAACTGCTTTGTTTGTGTGTTTGATAATTGCAGGAACATCAGATGCTGCAAAATATTCACCTTGTCCAACACCAACCAACAAAGGAGCATTACGTTTTGTAATAACTAATTTATCTTTGCAATCAAAGTGCATTACACAAAGCGCATAAGCACCTTCGATTTCTTTAGATGCAAGTCTTACTGCCTCTGTCAAATCCTTGCATACAGAGTATTTTCTAGCTACAAGGTGCGCTACTGTTTCTGTATCAGTTTGAGATTTGAATACACACCCTTCGGCTTCCAATTTCTGTCTTAATTCTTTATAGTTTTCAATAATTCCGTTATGAACTACAACCAATCTTCCACAATTGCAAGTATGCGGGTGAGCGTTCAATAATGTTGGCGCACCGTGAGTAGCCCATCTAATGTGACCAATACCCATTGTTGAAGTATTAAATTCTTTTTCATGACCTCTCAATGTATCACGCAAATTTTGCAATTTACCGATTGCTTTATAAACCTTGATATCTTCAGGACACATAACCGCAATACCGGAAGAATCATATCCTCTATATTCAAGTTGTTCCAATCCATCCATTAATATATCTACAACAGGTTTATTACCTACATATCCAACTATTCCGCACATAATTTTTGCTCTCCAATAATCTGTAACTAAGTCACATTATAGCATTGAAATATCTAAATTAAAATATCCTTACAAAAGTTTTACATCTTTGTTGCCAAATTTTAAAAGATAGTATAAAATAGAATAATACAAAATTATATGGGGAAAATTATTATGAAAAAGATTTTAGCAATTTTAGGAGTTTTACTAATCGGTTCATGCGCAATGGCAGAAGATGTTTTACTCATCAAAAACATTACACTTAATAACTTTTGGGATAAGAAGGGTTTGAGTGAAGAAAAAGTTTTGAATGTCGGAAACAAAATTCTTGTGGACAACAAAATTCCACGCCGTATCCCGATTTTTGTAATAAATGATAGCAAAGTTTTAAACGCAACATCAAACGCTTATGACAAAAAGGTTTCTATATATACACCGATGTTTTTGTATATAGATAATGACGATGAATTGGCGTTTATTTTGTCACACGAAATTGCACATTCAGTAGAAGCCTATGGCGGCATGATGAAATACATTTCCATGACATCAAATGCTAAAAAATACGAATTAAAAGCAGATTTAAACGGTATTGATTATATGGTTAAAGCCGGATATGATCCAATTGCGGCAATTACCATAATGAACAAAATTGCAGGTGAACCGGTTTGGGATTGGGGATTTATGTCTACACATCCAAAAGGTTCAAAAAGATTAATTGCAATGTATAAATATATTTACGTAAAATATCCGCAATACATAAATTCACCACTAACCAAAACAAATTCTTACAAAAACTTTGAATACACTATGGATAAAGAAATCAAAGAATTTCAGCTAAAGCAAAGAAAACGCCAACAAAAACAAGAGGGAGCATTATAATGCTAAAAAACATGTTTTTAACATTTTGCTTAATCCTGTGTGGCTCAATGGTGTTTGCAGAAAATATTCCAATCACCATAACACCCGCAACAAAAATTTCTACTTGTTATGATGAAACCGAAGTTGGCGACAAAATTAAATTTGTGACAACAAAAGATATTTACAAAAACGGGAATTTATACATAAAAAAAGACACACCTATTTATGGGTTAGTAGATTTTGTAAGCGATAATGGTTGGTATTATGACAACGCCCAAATTGATTTTAAAGAATTTAAAACAAAAACTATTGATGGAAAATTAATCACAATAAATTCACCATTATCAATAAACGGTTTAGACATATTGAAATACAAAAATAAACGCCTAGCGCAATACTTCAACTATTGCGGAATACTATTCAGAGGCAAAGAAGTAGAAATCATTCCACCTCAAGACAAAATCGAATTTAAGATTTTTGCAGAAGATTAAGCTATTTGCAAGGTATAACCTAATTCTTTCAACAATTTACCGACCGTATCAAGGCGAGGAGTTCTTTCTCCCTTGAACATTTCATATAAAGCTTTTCGAGTTATACCAGTTTTTTGAGATAGTTCACTTATACTCATTCTTGCACGCACAACTTGTTCTAGTGATTGAAAAAATAAATCATAATCACCATCAGATATAAATTCTTGTATTGCAGTGTTTAGGTACATTTTTTGATATTCTTCATCTTGAAGAACTTCATCCATATGTTGTTCATGGGTTATATTTTCTCTTTTTAGTCTTTCTATATCCATTTTACCTATACCTTTCTTTAAGTTCTTCTAAATACATCTTTGCAAGTTTTATATCTTTAACTTGAGAAGATTTATCTCCACCAGATAATAAAACGATTATTACGTCATCAAGTTCACAAGTATAAATCCTATATCCTGCACCTTGCTTAAATTTTAATTCTGTTAAGTTGTCAAATCTTTTATATATACCTAAATTCCCATTTTTCAGCCGATCAATTCTTCTATCTATTACAAGTCTTATACTTTTATCAAGAGATTTATACCAGTCCAAATAAGGACATTTTCCATTTTTTAACCTGTAATATATAATTTCCTTCATATTAATATTGTATCGTATTAGATACAGTTTGTCAATATTTTACGCAAAAAAAAGTTGCCTTAAAGAGGCAACATTAAATAAACACGAGGATATTAAGAGAGAGAGTATAAAATAAAACCTTTTTCTTTAATCTTATTCAAAACCTTTGATGAACTTGATTAAGTTTTAATATCCAATTATTTGTTTTTCCAATCAGTAACTTTTGATTTCCCTTACTCTTATATAAAGTATTTTTGTTTTGAAGAATTGACTTTTTTGTTTCAATTGTTAAGTTTTCGTTACAAAAAACTTTTTATTGTCACAAGTCACAAAATATGCTACAATTCTCTATATAACCAGAAAGGATTATCATGGCTGAAAACCACTCAAATACTAAATTTAATATCATTTCATTCCTAAAAAAAGCTGTTGCAGTCGGAGCTTCTGACGTTCATTTACAGGTTGATGAACACCCAGCAATCAGAATTGATGGGAAAATTACAAAAGTCGACATGCCTGTATTAACAGAAGACGATATCTCAATCGCTTATGATATCTTACTTCCGACCCACTTTAAAGGAAAAGTAAACTCTGTATTTGATTTGGATTTTGCTTATGAAATTCACGGGGTTTCTCGTTTCAGGGTAAATTTGAGCCGTCAATTAGGTAAGAGTGCGCTTGTTATCAGGACAATTCCGTATTGCATCAGACGTGTTGCAGAATTAATGTTGCCTGAATCAATCGAACAATTTGCAACTCTTAACAACGGTTTGGTATTGATTACGGGTCCTACAGGTTCCGGTAAGTCAACAACAATCGCATCTTTGATTGATTATATTAACATCAATTATCCAAAACACATTATCACAATTGAAGATCCGGTTGAATTTATCTTCACAAACAAAAAGTCACTTGTTTCCCAAAGACAGGTTTTGATTGATACTCCGTCATTTCCTGATGGTATCAAATATGCGTTAAGACAAGACCCTGACGTTATATTTATCGGTGAAATCAGGGATAAGGATACTGTAACTGCCGCACTAAAAGCAGCAGAAACAGGTCACCTTGTATTTGCGACAATTCACACAAACGACGCAATTCAAACAGTTAACAGAATTGTAAATATGTACGAGCCATCTGATAGAGAATTTGTTAGAGGGCAGTTAGCATCAATTTTGAGAGGAACTGTTTCTCAAAAACTTATTCCAATTTCTAGCGGAACAGGTAGACGACCGGCATGTGAAGTTTTGGTTGTAACGCCAACAGTTAAAGATTTTATTGAAAAAGACAAATTAGAAGAAGTTTACGAACTTGTTAAGAAAGGTTCGTTCAACAATATGATTACAATGAACACATCATTGTACAGATTGTATGAACAAGATTTGATTACGGAAGATGTTGCAATGTCTTACTCTGACAACAAAAACGAATTACAACAAATGTTCAGAGGAGTATTTCACGGAACATTCGGACCTTCAGGCAAATAAAATTTTTCTATACGGGGAGAAATCAATAAAAACGCCAATTGGCGATTTAAAAATAGCATAAGAGATAGTTGAATGAACAATTTTGTAACAGATGCAATTAATCTGAAAGCTTATAATTTGAGCGAAGCAGACAAAATTATTGTCATGTATTCAAAAGACAAAGGCTTAATCAGAGGAGTTGCCAAAGGAGTAAAAAAGCCAAAAAGTAAGTTAGGCGCAAGAATGGATTTGCTTGTAGCCAATAAACTTATGCTATATAAAGGCAAAAACCTTGATAGAATTTGTCAGGCAGAGGCTCTAAACACATTCCACAAAACTCGCCAAAATATGGACAAAATCTTTTATTCTATGTATATAACTGAGGTTGTAAACAATTTTGGGGTTGAGGATGACCCTTGTTCTAAAGAGGTTTATGAGCTTTTATACAAGGCTTTGGATAAAATTTCTAACGCCGAAAACTCTATAGAAATTATGATTTCTGTTATAAAATTCCAATTAAAAATGATGCAGATTTCCGGTTTGGGAGTTGAGTTAGACAATTGTCTTTGTTGCGGAGAGCCTATTAAAGACGAGAATATGTATTTTTCATCTCAAATGGGTGGAATTTTGTGTACAAACTGTAATGAAAAATATCATTTGCACAACGTTATGCACTACAAATTAAGAGATTTTTTAAATTCTTGTCTTGATAACGATTTTGACTTCGTTTCAGAATATGACCGAAAAGCTAATGACAAGGTATGCAGTGTTTGTTTTGAACTTTTGAAAGAATATATAAATGTGCATTCTTCTAAAAAATTCAATTCAACGGATATTTTGCAGGAAATCAAGTAAGGAGGGGAATTTATGTTTAAAAACTTGTTTGATTTGTCTGTAAAACGCACAGGTTTTGAGATTTTCGGATTTTATATTGTTTATTCAATATTGGGGGCAGTTATTGCCGGAGTGATTTGCGGATTTTTAATCGCAGCTATTCACCCAGAAATCAAGACTGTTCAAGAGGCAACTCGATTGGCTATAAAATACGCACCAGTTTTGGCAATGGCTTATGGGTTAATTCTTTCACTTGCAATAGTAAAGGCTAAAAATATTTTTAACTCTTTTAATGCGGTTTTATTAATGATTATATCTGTTCCTTTGTTGTTCTTTTTCGGACTATCTTTAGGGTTAATTCCGGTTTCATTTTTGACAGGAATTGAGGGAAAAAATTAATTAATAATTAATTTCAATGACTTTTTCAAAAATCACGTTAAAATATAATTATAGATATTTTGAAAAAAGGAGTTGAGGTTTTATGCCTGATTTTGAAAAGTTTACTAATTATTCTCAAGAGTTGTTAAACTCTGCCGGAGCAGTAATGCAAAGTCACAAAAACTCTGAATTACAACCGGCACATATTATGCTTGCAATGATTAAAGGTGAAGGAATTATCAGGGATTATTTAACAGAATTAAAACTGTTAAATCAAAATTTTATCAACAAGATTTCGCAAATGGTAAATTCTTATCCCACAATTTCCGGTCCACCGTCTGGTCAAGTTTATTTGTCAAACGAAACATACAGACTTCTTGATTTGGCGGCTGAACAAGCGCAAGAATTAAAAGATGAATTTGTTAGTGTTGAAGATATCCTACTTGCGATGACAAAACTTGATGGTAGTGAAATTCAGTCTGTATTAAAGACTTATGGCACAGATGCTAACAAAATTTTAAATGTAATGAAAAAAATTAGAGGTAATAAAAAAGTGGATAATAAAAATGCAGAAGAAAATATGAAAGCTTTGGAAAAATTTTCAACTGACTTGACCGCTCTAGCCAGAAAAGGGAAATTAGATCCCGTAATCGGCAGAGATGAAGAAGTTAGACGAATAATCCAAGTTTTGAATAGAAGAACCAAAAACAACCCTGTTCTAATCGGAGAACCGGGTGTTGGTAAAACTGCCATTGTAGAAGGTTTGGCTCAACGTATAGTTAGAGGGGATGTTCCTGAAAGTTTGAAAGATGTAAAACTCGTTTCACTTGATATGGGAGCTTTGGTTGCCGGTGCAAAATTCAGAGGTGAATTTGAAGAACGTTTGAAAGCCGTGTTAAAAGAAGTCGAAGATTCTAACGGCGAAATCGTTATGTTTATTGATGAATTGCATACAGTCGTCGGAGCAGGTGCAACAGAAGGCTCTATGGATGCAGGCAACTTGTTAAAACCTATGCTTGCACGTGGAGTTTTAAGAACAATAGGCGCAACAACAGTAAACGAATACCGCAAATATATTGAAAAAGATCCGGCATTAGAAAGACGTTTTCAACCGGTTTTGGTTGGCGAACCGTCAGTTGAGGATACAATTTCTATCTTGCGTGGTTTGAAAGAAAAATACGAAGTTCATCATGGAATTAGAATTTTGGATAGCGCACTTATTGCGGCAGCAAAGCTTTCTGACAGATATATTACAGACAGATTTTTGCCGGACAAAGCTATTGATTTGATTGATGAAGCTGCATCTTCATTGAGAATTGAAATCGATTCAATGCCGGAAGAAATCGATAAAATGATGCGTCAAAAAATTCAATTTGAGATTGAACGAGAAGCTTTGAAAAAAGAAGATGATGACGATGCAAGAGCCAAAGTTGAAGATTTGACAAAACAAATCAACGAACTTGAAGGTAAAATCGGCAAACTTAAAACTCAATGGGAGCAAGAAAAAGCTTCTATTACTGGCGAAGCAGGAATCAAAGAAGAAATCGAACATGTAAAAACTCAAATTGATGAAGCTGAACGCAACACCGATTTGCAAACCGCAGCAGAATTAAAATATGGCAAACTTCTTGAACTTGAAAAGCAGCTAAAAGCCGTTCAAAACAAAGAAAAAACCGACAATAAACTTCTTAAAGAAGAAATTACAGATGACGATATTGCAAACGTTGTAAGCAAATGGACTGGCATTCCGGTAACCAAACTTGTTGAAAGCGAAAAACAAAAATTGTTGAATATGGAAGATATACTTCACAAACGATTAGTCGGACAAGAAGAAGCCGTTGATACGGTTGCAGATGCAATTCGTAGAGCAAGATCAGGATTGAAAGATCCAAAACGCCCAATCGGGACATTCTTGTTCTTAGGTCCAACAGGTGTTGGTAAAACAGAACTTGCAAAATCGTTGGCTGAATTTATGTTCAATGATGAGGATGCCCTAATCCGTATTGATATGTCTGAATATATGGAAAAACACAATGTTTCAAGATTGGTCGGAGCGCCTCCGGGATACGTTGGCTATGATGAAGGCGGTCAATTAACGGAAGCTGTTCGTCGCAAACCTTATTCAGTCGTACTTTTCGATGAAATTGAAAAGGCTCATCCGGATGTATTCAACATTATGTTGCAAATCTTTGATGATGGCAGATTGACTGATAGCAAAGGCAGAACAGTTGATTTCAAAAACACATTGATAATAATGACTTCAAACATCGGAAGTGACATTATCCTTGAAAACACTCTTAACTCTTTAGGCAATCCACAATCTTTTGAGGATACTAAAGAAAAAGTTATGGAAGTTTTGAGAAGTCGTTTCAAACCGGAATTTCTAAACAGAATTGATGAAACAATCTTCTTTAGAGCCTTGAATATGCAAGATTTAACAAAAATCGTCGATATTCAAATGGATTACTTGAGAAGATTGTTGAAAGATCAAGAACTTGAGTTTGAAATAACACCTGAA